>DATKJN010000864.1:0-2291 GCA_035543655.1 Burkholderiaceae bacterium
GCATCACCATCAGACGCTGGCACAGGTGCGTCACCACCGCCAGGTCGTGGCTGACCATCAAAAAGCTGAGCCCGCGGCGCGCGCGCAGGGCTTCGAGCAGGTTCAGCACCTCGGCCTGCACCGACGCGTCGAGCGCCGACGTCGGCTCGTCGAGCAACAACACCTGGGGCTCGAGGATCAAGGCGCGCGCGATGGCGATGCGCTGGCGCTGGCCGCCCGAGAGCTGGTGCGGGTAGCGAAAGCGAAAGCCCGTGCCCAGGCCGACCTCGTCGAGCGCCCGCTCGATGCGCGCTTGCGCGTCGGCGATGCCGTGAATGGCCAGCGGCTCGGCAAGCAGGCGATCGACGGTTTGCCTGGGATGCAGCGAGGCGTAGGGGTCCTGAAAGACCATCTGCACCTGGCGGCGGAACGCCTTGCTGGCAGGCGCCGGCACCGTCAACGCAGATTCAGCGCCGGTGAGTTGCACGCTGCCCGCGGCCAGCGGCGCCAGGCCGCAGATGGCGCGCAGCACCGTGCTTTTGCCCGAACCCGATTCGCCGACGATGCCGAAGCTTTCGCCGGGCGCCAGATCGAAGCTCACGTCATCGACCGCCACGAAGCGCTCGTACTCCACGCGCAAATTGCGGCAGGCCAGTCCCGCTTGCGCCGTGCTCATCGACAACCTTCGCGCTGCGCGCTCCGGGGCGTGAGCGCTTTGGAGCGGCCACGCGCGCTCACAATGCCCACTCCGGCCGGCGATCCAGCGTGGGCAGCGGATGGCGCGCGGCACCCAATCGCGGCAGGCAATTCAACAGGCCCTGCGTGTAAGGGTGCTTCGCGTTGTGCAACTCGACCGCGGCGATCTCCTCGACCACGCGGCCGGCGTACATCACGAGCACGCGGTCGCAGAATGACGAAACCAGGCGCAGGTCGTGCGAGATGAAGATCAGGCCCATGCCGCGCCCGGCCACCAGCTTGTCCAGGATGGCGAGCACCTGGAGCTGAACCGTGACATCGAGCGCCGAGGTCGGCTCGTCGGCGATCAGCAGCTCGGGCTGCGCGATCAGCATCATCGCGATCATCGCGCGCTGGCCCATGCCGCCAGAGACTTCGTGCGCGTGCAGTTTGAAGACGCGCTCCGGATCGTCGATCTGCACCGCGGCCAGCGCATCGATGGCTTGTGCGCGCGCCACGCGCTGCGTGACGGTGCGGTGCGCGCGCAAGGTCTCGACGATCTGCTCGCCGATCGGCATCACCGGGTTGAGCGAGAACTTCGGGTCCTGCAGGATCATCGCGATGCGCCCGCCGCGCAGGCTGCGGCGCTCCCGGGGTGCCATGCTCAGCAGATCGCGCCCGGACAAGCGCAGCACGTCCGCCGTGACGCGCCCACCCTCCGCGGTCAAGCCGAGGATCGCACGACCGGTCTGGCTCTTGCCCGAACCCGATTCGCCGACGATGCCCAGCCGTTCGCGGCCGAGCGTGAACGACACGCCGCGCACGACTTCGTTGAAGCCGCCTTCGCGCGCCGGATAGGCCACGCGCAGGTTCTCGACTTCGAGCATCGTGCTCATCGCGATGCTTTCGGATCGAGCGCATCGCGCAGGCCATCGCCCATCAGATTGAAGGCCAGGCTGACGATGCAGATCGCTGCGCCGGGCGCCGCCGCCACCCACCATTGGTCGAGAACGAACTGCCGGCCGTTGGCGATCATCGCGCCCCACTCGGGCGCCGGCGGCTGTGCGCCCAGGCCGAGGAAGCCCAGCCCGGCGGCGGTGAGGATGATGCCGGCCATGTCCAGCGTGACGCGCACGATCACGCTGGCCACGCACAGCGGCATCACGTGGCGCAGCACGATGCGCCAGGGGCTGGCGCCGAGCAAGCGCACCGCGCTGATGTAGTCGGCCTGGCGGATCGTCAGCGTTTCGGCGCGCGCGATGCGTGCGTACGGCGGCCACGAGGTGATGGCAATCGCGATCACCGCGTTCTCGATGCCGGGTCCGAGCGCGGCGACGAAGGCCAGCGCGAGCACCAGGCGCGGGAAGGCAAGAAAGATGTCGGTGATGCGCATCAGCACCGCATCGACCCAGCCGCCGGCGTAACCCGAGACGGTGCCCACGGCCAAGCCGATCGGCGCCGCCAGCACGGCGACCAGCGCCACGACGTACAGCGTGATGCGCGAGCCGTGGATCAGGCGCGAAAGGATGTCGCGGCCCTGGTCGTCGGTGCCGAGCCAGTGCGCGCCGGAAGGCGGCAGCAGGCGCTCGGTGCGCAAGTCTCCGATGGTCGGCGGGTAAGGCGCGAGCTGGTTGGCG
>DATKJN010000865.1:0-3914 GCA_035543655.1 Burkholderiaceae bacterium
ATCGGGGCACAGGCGAAGGGGTGGCTGGCTACATGGGATCGTACCGCCGCGGGAGTCGAGGACAACCGCTGGCGGCTGACGGGTCGCCAATCCACCCTCATCGAGGAAGCGCTTGGGCGAGCGGCGCAGATCCCGCAGGGCAGCTTATGACCGGGTCCGGACCCCGTCGATCCCCAGCTTGGGCGGGACCTCAGGGCCACCGGCCATCGATGCGCAGCGAATGGAAAAAGGGCCCGACTCGCGTCGGACCCAAGCTGTCGGCGAAGAACGCGGGGTCAGCCGGCCTGCACTTCGATGCGGCGCGGTTGCGCGTGCGCCTGCTTCGGGATGCGCAGCGTCAGCACGCCGTCTTTCAGGCTGGCGTTGACCTTCGACGTGTCGAGCTCGCGGCTGAGCGTGAAGGTGCGGCGGTAGCGCGGCACGCGCACTTCGGCGTACACCGCTTCCAGGCCTTCCGGCGTGGACGGCACGACCTGGCCTTCGATCAACAGCGTGTCGGCTTCGACCTTCAGCTCGAGCCGGTCCTTCGGCACGCCGGGCATGTCGGCCAGCAGCGTGATGCCCGCTTCATCTTCGTACACGTCGACTGCCGGCAGCACCGCACGTTGTGCGTCTGCGTCGCCCGGTCGAACCGTGGGTTGGTTGGTGCTCATCGTGTCACTCCTTGCTGGATGGATATGTCGACGCGTCACTGCACGGTGATGCGTTTGGGTTGCTCCGATTCGCGACGCGGCACGCTGATGAGCAGCACGCCGTCGCGGTAGCTTGCTTTCACGTGCGCCGGATCGACGTCGTCGGGCAGCGCCACCGCGCGCGTGAAGCGGCCGGTGCCGCGCTCGTGCGCGTAGACGTTCACGCCGTCCCGCTGCTCGGGCAACGACGCGGCGCGCTCGCCGGTGATGCGCAGCACGCCGCGGTCGATCGTGACGTCGATCTTCGAAGCATCGAGGCCGGGCGCGAAGGCATACACCTCCACGCTGTTGGGCGTGCGGCCCACGTTGATCGCCGGCGCGCCGCCAGCGGCCACCGAGCGGATGCTGCTGGGCAGGCCGGATGCGCCGAACGCATCGTCCAGTTCACGACGCAGGCGCTCGAATTGACCGAACAGGCTGTTCGGGTGGTTCAGCAACGATTCATACATGGCAAGAGCCTCCGTTCAGATGTTGGGACGAGGGGTCGGCTGCGCGCCGTTCTCCACCTCGCCCGATCAACATGGATGGCGGCTCGCCGATTTCAAGAGGCCCCCGCACGCGGGTTGCGCCAGATCAGACGGGTCCGACAAGCGGGCCGCGCGCAGCGGCCACGGCGGACTGGCGCGTGATCAGGCGGCCGCGAAGCGGCGCGCCCAGGCGTCGAACGCGACGAGGAACTTGCCGAGGAACTCGCGCGTGCCGGCGTTCAGCGGGCCGGATCCATCGGCGCCGTCGAACAGCTTGTTCACCTGGCTCAGGTACATCTCCGGGTGCGCCATCGTGGCGGCGTTGAGCGTGACCAGCGAACGCCGCACGTCGTGGTTGGCGGCCACGCCGCCGAGCGGTCCGGTGCTGAGCGTGACCACCGCCGCCGGCCGGCCGGCATAGACGTTCTTGCCGTACGGACGCGAGGCGACGTCGATCGCGTTCTTCAGCGCGCCGGTCATGCCGCGGTTGTATTCCGGCGTCACGAACAGCAGCCCGTCGGAGGCGGCCACTGCCTGGCGGTACGCGGTCCACGCTGCAGGCGGCGAGTCGGTCTCCAGGTCGGCGTTGTACAGCGGCAGCTCGCCGATCGGCACCGGCTGCAACATGAGCGTGGGCGGCGCGACCGCGGTCAGTTCGTCGGCGATGCGCCGGCTCCACGCCGCACGCCGCAGGCTGCCGACGTGAAGCGCGATGGTCAGCGGGCGCGACACGGCCGCATCAGTCGAGCTGTGCGCCCGAGCGCTTCACTGCCTCGGCCCAGCGGGCGATCTCCTGCACACCGAAGGCCGCCAGCTCGCTCGGCGCGATCGTGCGCGGCTCGATGCCCAGCTCGGCGAGCTTGGCCGCCAGATCGGGCCGCGCCAGCGCGCGCTGCATCGCATCGCGCAGCCGCATCACGTCGGCAGCCGGTGCGCTGGCCGGCGCGTAAACCATGAACCAGGCCACCAGATCGAAATCGGACACGCCCTGTTCCTGCAGCGTCGGCACGTCGGGCGCAGCGGCGCTGCGGCGTGCACTCGACGCGCCGAGCGCTCGCAGCTTGCCTGCCTTGATGTGCGGCAGCACCGCGGCCGGGTGGTAGAACATGAACTGCGCCTGGCCACCGATCACGTCGGTGAGCGCCTGCCCGCCCTGGTTGTAGGGCACGTGGATCATCTTGCCGCCGATGCGCGCGGCCAGCAGTTCGCCGGCGAGGTGGCCCGAGGTGCCGTTGCCGGCCGACGCGAACGTCACGCCGGTCGGCTTGGCGGCTTCGGCCTTCAAGTCGGCCAGGCTCTTGACGGGAGAATTGGCGGCCACGACGAGCAGTGTCGGCGTGAACCCGACCAGCCCGATCGGCACGAAGTCTTTCTGCGCGTCGTACGGCAGCTTGCGGTACAGCGTGGGATTGATCGCATGCGTGCCCACGGTGCCCATCAGCAGCGTGCGGCCATCGCCGCG
The DNA here is from genome assembly GCA_035543655.1 of Burkholderiaceae bacterium. GTDB lineage: Bacteria > Pseudomonadota > Gammaproteobacteria > Burkholderiales > Burkholderiaceae_C > JAEUPI01. Next base: position 2,622 of record DATKJN010000865.1, read on the forward strand.
TGCCTTGGCCACCAGATCGCTGCCGATCGCGCCGCCCGCGCCCGCCTTGTTCTCGATCAGCAGCGGACTGTCGAGCAGGCCGGCCATCGCCTCGCCGACGTGGCGCGCCACGATGTCGGTGGTGGTGCCCGGACCGAACGGCACCACCATCTTCAGCGGCGTGGCCTGTGCGTGCGCCCCGCTCGCTGCCAACGACGCCAGGCCCGCGATCCCCAGGCCGATGGCTGCGGCGACGCGACGGCGGCTGCAGTGCGTGCGCGACATCATGCTTCGTGCGGCCTCGGCGCCCACAACGATGCGCCGGCGCGCAGCGCCTCATCGTGGTCGCCCAACAAGGGGGGTGCCTTCACCGCCAGGGCCCGCTGGCCGTCGAAGCTGACCGGCGAGCGCACCGTGGTCCAGCGCTTGCCGGCCTCGCCAGGATGCGGCGCATCGACGAACAGCTGCAGGTGCTTGGCCTGTGGGTCGTCGGGCACCTCGTCGGTGTCGTACATCGGCGCGTGCGGCACGTCGAGCGCCTCGAGGCGCTTGCACCACTCGGCACGCGGGTGCCGGCCGAAGTGGCCGCCGAGCACGTCGATCAATGTCTCCTGATGCTGGATGCGTGCCTCGCGGGTCGCGAAGCGCGCATCGTTGAACAGATCGGGTTGTTCGATCGCCTTGGCCAGCCCTTCCCAGAACTTGGGCGGCGAGCTCATGTGCAGCGCGATCCACTTGCCGTCGGCGCAGCGCAGCACATAACTCTGCGACACGCTGGGCCGGCTGTACGGGCCCATCACCTCGCCTTCGCTGAACAGGTGCGTGAAGGCATCGAGATTGAAATGCGCCATCGCCTCCAGCATCGACACCTCGACGCGGCGCCCACGGGCGCCGCTGTTCTCGTGCGGCCGGCCGCGCGCCGGCCGGCGTTCGCCGTCGAGGCGCGCACGCTCGTACAGCGCGCCGAGGATGCCGTAGGCGGCGTAGAAGCCGGTCAGCGCGTCGGCCAGCGCGGGTCCGACCACGCGCGGATTGGCCGGGTTGATCAGCAGCTTGAGGAAGCCGCTCGCGGCTTGCGCCACCGTGTCGTAGCTCGGCCGCTGTGCCGACGGACCGTCGGGCCCGAAGCCGCTGATCGCGCAATAGATCAGGCGTGCATTCAGTTCGCGCAGCCGCTCTTCGCCGGCACCGATCTTGGCCGCCACGCCGGGACGAAAGTTCTGGATGTAGACATCGGCCTCGGTCACCAGCTGCTCGAACCGCTTCAAGTCGTTAGGCTGGCGCGTGTCGAGGCGCACGCTCTTCTTGTTGCGG
>DATKJN010000866.1:0-4700 GCA_035543655.1 Burkholderiaceae bacterium
TGCCTCGCGCTCGTCGCTCGAAGCCAAGGTGTTCGGCGGCGGCGCGGTGATCGCATCGATGACCACCCTCAACGTCGGCGAACGCAACACGCAGTTCGTGCTCGACTATTTGCGCACCGAACGCATCCCGGTGGTGAGCAAGGACGTGCTCGACCACTGCGCGCGCAAGGTGTGCATGCTGCCTGCCAGCGGCAAGGTGCTGATGAAGCGCCTGGCGCCGACCAACGCCGACGCACTGGTGGCGCAGGAGCGCGCCGCGGCCGAGAAGGCCGCGCCGCAGGCCACCGGCGGTGGATCGGTCGATCTGTTCTGAAGGCCGCCACGACATGGACACGCGCACGCGAATCAAGGTGGTGGTGGTCGACGACTCCGCGTTGGTGCGCGGACTGTTGAGCGAGATCATCAATCGTGAGGCCGACATGCAGTGCGTCGGTGTCGCGGCCGACCCACTGCAGGCACGCGAGGTGATCCGTGCGGTGAACCCCGACGTGATCACGCTCGACGTGGAGATGCCGCGCATGGACGGCATCGACTTCCTTTCGCGCTTGATGCGGCTGCGTCCGACACCGGTGGTGATGGTCAGCACGCTCACCGAGCGCGGTGCCGAGGTGACCCTGCGCGCGCTTGAACTCGGCGCGGTCGACTTCGTGGCCAAACCCAAGATCGGTGTGGCCGACGGTTTGAAGCGCCTGGCCGACGACATCACCGATAAGATCCGCGTTGCGGCGCAGGCGCAGGTGCACCGCTTGGCAAGCATGCCCGCGCCAGCCGGTCACGCCTCGCAGCCCAGCGCGCCGACACCACTGCTCGGACGGCTGTCGACCGAAAAGCTGATCCTCATCGGCGCGTCGACCGGCGGCACCGAGGCGACCAAAGCCGTGCTGACGGACCTGCCGGCCGACATGCCCGCGATCCTGATCACCCAGCACATGCCGCCGGGATTCACCACCAGCTATGCCAAGCGGCTCGATTCGCTGTCGCGCATCCGCGTGAAGGAAGCCGTCGACGGCGAGCGCGTGTTGCCCGGCCATGCGTACCTTGCACCCGGTGGCTTTCACCTGTCGGTCGAACGCTCCGGCGCCAACTACCTGGCGCGGGTCCGCGACGGCGAGCCGGTGAACCGCCACCGACCGAGCGTCGAGGTGCTGTTCGAGTCGGCCGCGCGGGTGGTGGGCCCGAATGCCCTGGGCGTGATGCTCACCGGCATGGGCGCCGATGGCGCGCAGGCGATGCGCCTGATGCACGACGCCGGCAGCTACAACATCTGCCAGGACGAGGCCAGCTGCGTGGTGTTCGGCATGCCGCGCGAAGCGATCGCCCGTGGCGCGGCACACGAGGTGTTGCCGCTGTCGCGCATCGCCGCCGCGCTGGTCGCCCGCCTGAAGAGCACGGCGGGCGCCACGATCCACCGCATCTGATCGGTGACGCGCCGCCTTGAGCCGGCGCCGTTCAGTCCAGGCCCCGAAACATCGCGTCGCGTTCGGCCGCACGCTGCTCGCGCCAGTATTGCGCCGCGCTCTGCCACTCGGGCAACGCGCCGATGTCGTGCAGCACGCCGGGGCTCAGACGGCGCAGCGCCTCGAACTCCGCGGCACGCTGGCGCGCGTCCTGCCAGCGCTGCCAGCCCCTGACGACGGCGTCTTGCACGCGCGTCAGCGCCGGGCGGGAGACGGGAACGGGTCGTTGAAGGATGGTGTCCATGCGATTGCTCCTGTTCGATGTTGGGCAGTATGTCTGTCCATAGTTCGCCGGGGAATCGACATGTTTTGCATGAGTTGGTAAGCTATGCTGACCATGTCGCGGATCCCGCTGCACACCCTGCCCAGCTTTCGCGTGATCGCACGCACCGGCAACCTGCGCGCCGCCGCCGACGAGCTGCACTTGACGCACAGCGCGGTGAGCCAGCAGCTGCGCCTGCTTGAAACCCAGCTCGGCTTCCAGCTGTTCGATCGGCGCGCACGCCGCATCGTGCTCAATGCCGCCGGAACGGCCCTGTTGCAGGCGATCGGTCCGGCCCTGGATCAAGTGGAAGACGGTGTGCGCTCGGCCGCGGCCGCGGCCTCGGGCGCGCAGCAACGACTGCGTGTGACCGTGTTGCCGTCGTTTGCCCAGCGCTGGCTGTTGCCTCGCATGGGCGATTGGCATGCGAAGCACCCCGACATCGCGCTGGAGCTCAATGCCTCGCAGCAGGTCGTCGACCTGCAACGCGATGGCTTTCACGCCGCCTTGCGCCAGGGCAATGGCGTGTGGCGCGGATTGCACGCCGATCGCCTGATCGACTCGCCCCGCGTGCCGGTCGGCTCGCCGCAGGCCGCGCAGCGCCTGACCAGCAAAGACGTGGCCGCACTGGCGCACGAACCCCTGCTGGGGCAGGCCGACCTGTGGGAGCAATGGTTTGCGCTGTCCGGCCTGAAAGTGCGCGTGAATCCGGTGGCGGTGTTCAACGATGCCGGTTTGATGCTGCAGGCGGCCGAGCAGAACATGGGGATCGCGCTGTCGCGCGAAGTGCTGGCCGCCGATGCCCTGCGCGAGCGCAAGCTGTTCCGCCTGTCGTCCTTGGCGTTGCACGAGGCGATGGTCGATGCTTATTGGCTCGTCTACCCACCCGACCTGCACGACTGGCGGCCGCTGGCCACGCTGCGGCGCTGGTTGCACACACAGATCGACGCGTCGGCGCGCGCCTGGTCGGCCAGCGATGCGTCGCCCATGTCGGCGCACGCGGGGCTCGCGGCGTCCGTCAAGACGGCGGCAGGAATAGCTGCTGCAGGTCCGACAAAAAATCGAAGCCGCGCACGCTCGGGCGCACCGACGTCGCGTCGCGCTCGATGAGGCCGCGGGCCTCGGCTTGACGCAGTGACGGTTCAATCGACGACAGCGGCAACCCGGTGCGCTCGACGAACGCCTGCGTCTTGAAACCAGCGCGCAAGCGCAGCGCGTTGAGCATGAACTCGAAAGCGAGCGCATCGCGCGTCACCTCGTGTTCATTGCTCACGGCTGCGCCGGACAACGCCTTGTCGATGTAGGTCATCGGCTCGCGCCAGCGTTGCTGGCGCAGCACGCGGTGGGGAAAGCTGATCTTGCCGTGCGCGCCGGCGCCGATGCCGAGGTAGTCGCCGAACTGCCAGTAGTTGAGGTTGTGCAGGCACTCGCGGCCCGGTCGCGCGAATGCCGACACCTCGTAGCGGTTGAGCCCTGCAGCGTGCGAGCGATCGACGATGGCATCGAGCATCTCGCTGGCCAGGTCATCATCGGGTCGTTCGGGTGGATCGAGCGCGAACCGCGTGTTGGGCTCGATCGTCAGGTGGTACACCGACAGATGTGGCGGCTCGTAGGTGAGCGCCTGGTCGAGATCGCTGTGCAGCTGTGCCAGCGTCTGCTGTGGCAGCGCATACATCAGGTCGATGTTGAAGCGCTCGAAGGTCTCGCTCGCTTCTTGCACCGCGGCGCGTGCCTGTGCGGCGTCGTGCACACGGCCGATGCGCTTGAGCAGCATGTCGTCGAAGCTTTGCACGCCGATCGAAAGGCGATTGACGCCTGCGTGCGCGAAAGCACGAAAGCGCTCGCGCTCGAACGTGCCCGGGTTGGCCTCCAGCGTGATCTCGCAACCCGGTTCCAGCGGCAGCAGGCTGCGCACGCTCGAGATCAGCGCCGCGACCCCGTCGGGAGAAAACAGGCTCGGCGTGCCACCGCCGATGAACACGCTCACCACCGGCCGGCCCCAGACCAGCGGCAGCGCCGCCTCGAGGTCGGCACGCAACGCGCTCAGGTAGCGCTGCTCGGGCAACGCCTTCGGCTGAATCTCGTGCGAGTTGAAGTCGCAGTACGGGCACTTGGCCAGACACCACGGCAGGTGCACGTACAGCGCCAGCGGTGGCAGCGCCGGCAGTTGCAGCGTGCCGGGCCGCAGGTGATGCTCGACCGTGGCGGCGGCCATGGCCTTCAGCCCAAATGCCAGACCTCGCGCATCAGGCGGCGCATCTGCTGCGCAGCCAGCGCGCGGTGGCTGATGTCGTTCTTCAGCGCGACATCGAGTTCGGCCACGCTGCGGTCGTGCGTCGGCACACGCACGAGCGGGTCGTAGCCGAAGCCGCCGCTGCCGCGCGGCGCGGGCAGCAGTTCGAGCTCCCAGCGGCCGATGGCGATCAATGGTTCAGGATCCTGCGCATGGCGCAGCGCGATCAGTGTGCTCACGAAGCGCGCGCGGCGGTCGGTCACACCGGTCATGCGCTGCAGCAGCAGCGTGTTGTTGGCCGCGTCTTGGCGTGCGCGCCGCTGCTCGCGATCACCGTCGCCGCGAACTGCCGGGGCGTAGTGCGCCGATACCACACCAGGTTCGCCGCCCAGCGCGTCCACGCACAGGCCCGAGTCATCGGCGATGGCGGGTCCGTCCGACTGTTTCGCGGCGTGGCGCGCCTTGGCCAGCGCGTTCTCGACGAAGGTCCCGTGGGGTTCGTCGGCCTCTGCGATCTGCAGCGTGCCTTGCGCCACCAGCTCGACCGGCAAGCCGGCGAACAGGCCCTGCAGCTCGATCAGCTTCTTGGCGTTGTTCGACGCCAGCACCAAACGCATCACGCCAGACCCAAAGCCGTGCGTTGCGCGGCCAGCAATTCGCGGATGCCTTTGTCGGCGAGGCCGAGCAGCGCGTCCATCTCGCGGCGGGAGAAGCTCACGCCCTCGGCCGTGCCCTGCACCTCGACAAA
>DATKJN010000867.1:0-5147 GCA_035543655.1 Burkholderiaceae bacterium
GTTCGCAACCGCCGATGACCGCGTCGGCCGGGTCCACGTTCGCGGCCGGCATCACGATGCGCGTGAAGCCCAGCTGCACGGCTTCGCGAATACGCAGCGGCGCCTGCAGCGCGGCAACTTCCTTGGCGTTGCCCTCGGCCCAGCGGTCGAGCTTGACGAGCTCCTCGACGATGGCCTGGATCACCTGCGGACGCTTGTCGGCGTAGGTGCGCGCGGCCAGATAGAACTGGTGGTTCGCCACCAGCCCCTTGCCATCGGCCAACACCTTGGCGCCGAGCTGCTTCTCGGCCGCGGCGAAAAACGGATCCCAGATCACCCAGGCGTCGACCGCGCCGCGTTCGAAGGCGGCGCGCGCATCGGCCGGCGGCAGGAACACCACGCCGACCTCGCCGTACTTGACGCCGGCCTTCTCGAGCGCCTTGAGCAACAGGTAGTGCACGTTGCTGCCCTTGTTGAGCGCGACCTTCTTGCCCTTGAGCTCGGCCACCGACTTCAGCGGCGAGTCCTTCGGCACCACGATCGCCTCGGCGCTCGGTGCCGGCGGCTGGTGGGCCACGTAGACGAGGTCGGCGCCCGCGGCCTGCGCAAAGATCGGTGGCGCCTCGCCCACCGTGCCGAAGTCGATCGAGCCGACGTTGAGGCCTTCGAGCAACTGCGGCCCGGCGGGAAACTCGGTCCACTTGACTTCGATGCCCTGCGCCGCCAGGCGCTTGTCCAGATCGCCGCGCGCCTTCAGCACCGTGAGCGTGCCGTACTTCTGGTAGCCGATGCGAAGCGGCTCGGCCTTGTTTTGCGCCGAGGCTGGCAACAGCGCAACGGACAGACCCAGCGCGGCGCCAGCGCGCAAGCTGCGTTGCAGCCAACTGCGGCGGGAGGAAACGTGATTCATGTGCATGTCCTGTTGTGTTCGAAGGAGGTGACGCCCGCGGTCAGGCGCCGTAGCGCAACACCTCGAGCGCGTCGTTGGCGGCGGGGCCGCTCGGCGCGTGCACCGCGGTGCTTGCATCGGCGGCAGGCGGTGCGGCGGCAGCGGCCTCATGCAAGCGCAGCACCCGCTTGAGGATCTGGTCTTCGAGCGCAGCGAACGCCGCGTCGCCGTGCGAGCGCGGCCGCGGCAGCGTCACCGCCTGATCGAGCGCGATGCGATGGTCCTCGATCAGGATCACGCGGTCGGCCAGCGCCACCGCCTCCGACACGTCGTGCGTGACCAGCAGCGCGGTGAAGCCGTGCTGCAGCCACAATGATTCGATCAGGCGGTGCATCTCGATGCGCGTGAGCGCGTCCAGTGCGCCGAGCGGCTCGTCGAGCAGCAGCAGCCGCGGCCGGTGCACCAGCGCACGGGCCAGCGCCACGCGTTGGCGTTGCCCACCGGACAACACCGCCGGCCAGTCGTGTGCGCGGTCGCCCAGGCCCACCTGCTCCAGCGCCTGCATCGCGCGCACGAACGCGCCGGCCTCCGGCAGGCCGAGGGCCACGTTGTGGATCACACGCTTCCACGGCAGCAGGCGCGCGTCCTGGAACATGATGCGGATGTCGGCGCGCTGCGCCGCGATCGGTGCGCCATCGAGGGCGAGCGTGCCGGCACTGGCGTGCTCGAGCGCGGCCAGCAGACGCAGCAACGTGCTCTTGCCGCAGCCACTGCGGCCGACCACGGCGACGAACGAACCCGGCTCGATCGCCAGGTCGATGCCGTCGAGCACGCGGCGCTCGCCGAAGTGCTTGCCCAGGCCGCGAGCCCGCACGCCGAGCCCGGGCACCCGTGTCGCCGCGCGAACGGTGGTTGTGGCATCGGGTGCATCGAGCTGCGCGCGAAAGTGGCGCACGCTGTCGGGCAAGCCACCCAGGCCGAGCACGGCCGCGTCGATTTCGCTCATGTGCATGGTGTCCTTGGTGTGGGTCGGTCTCAAGCGGCCGCGGTGGCGCGCGCGCTGCGCGTCGCGGACGCTTTGGGCACGATGTCGTTGGCCACGATCTCGCCGAACGGCCCGCTCAGCGACGGATGTGCGATCTGCTCGCGCACGGCCAGCGGCAGCAACGGAAACACCAGCTCGGCGAAGCGATAGGCCTCTTCGAGATGCGGGTAGCCCGACAAGATGAAGTACTGCAGACCGAGCTCCGCGTACTCGCGGATGCGCGCGGCCACCTGCTCGGGGTTGCCGACCAGTGCGGTGCCGGCGCCACCGCGCACCAGGCCCACGCCGGCCCACAGGTTGGGTGCCACCTCGAGGCCCTTGCGCACATCGTGTTTGTCGAAGCGGCCGCCGTGCAACGCGGCCATGCGCTGCTGGCCCACCGAATCCATCTGCGCAAACTTCTTCTGCGCCGAGGCCACGGTATTGGCATCGAGGTGCTGGATCAGTTCGCGCGCCGCCTCCCACGCGGCGTCTTCGGTCTCGCGCACGATCACGTGCAAACGGATGCCGAAGCTCAGCGTGCGCCCGTGGCGTGCGGCTCGGGCACGGATGTCGGCCACCTTGTCGGCCACCGCGGCTGGCGGCTCGCCCCAGGTGAGGTAGGTGTCGAGCTGGCGCGCGGCAAGCTCGTGCGCCTCGGGCGACGAGCCGCCGAAGAACAGCGGTGGATAGGGCCGCTGCAGCGGCGGGTACAACACCTTCGCGCCCTTCACCTGCAGTTGCTCGCCGGCAAAGTCGAGCGTGCCGCCGTCGTGACTGCGCGCGAGCACCTCGCGCCAGATGGTGAGGAACTCTTCCGACAGCTGGTAGCGAGCGGCATGATCGAGGAACAGGCCATCGCCTTCGAGTTCCTGCGGGTCGCCGCCGGTGACCAGGTTGACCAGCAGCCGGCCGCCCGACAGGCGATCGAACGTGGCCGCGATGCGCGCCTGCTGCACCGGCGTGACCAGCCCCGGCCGCAGCGCCACCAGAAACTTCAGGCGTCGGGTCGCATCGATCAGGCTCGATGCCACGGTCCATGGGTCTTCGCACGAGCGGCCGGTGGGCAGCAGCACGCCTTCGTAGCCGAGCGTGTCGGCCGCCACCGCGACCTGCTTGAAGTAGTTGAAATCGGCGTGGCGCGCGCCGTGGGTGGTGCCGAGATAGCGGCTGTCGCCGTGCGTGGGGATGAACCACAGGATCTTCAGGCTCATGGGCGTCTCCGGTTGGGCTCGTTCAGCGCGACGCCACCGCGGCGCCCGGGCGCCACACGATGTCCGCCACACGGATCGGTTTGGGGATCAGCTGCAGCTGCGCGAACGCATCGGCCACTTGCTGCTGCTCGGCCACCAGCGCTGCCGTCAACGGCCCCACCGGCGACGGCGGGCGACGCTCGAGCACGCGGTGCACGGTGGCCAGACCGAGGCCCGCGAAATCGGCATAGCGCTGGGCGGCCTCCTTGCGGTGGGCCTGCACGTGCGCATCGGCCTCGGTCAGCACCGCGAACAGCGTTCGCAACACCGGCTCGCGCAGCGTGAGTGCACGCGACGCCAGGTAGAAGGTGTTGTTGTTGGTCAGGCCACGGCTGGTGGCCAGCACGCGCACGCCGCCCGCCACCTCGGCCGCCGCGTAGTACGGATCCCAGATCGCCCACGCATCGACCGCGCCGCGCTCGAACGCCGCGCGCGCATCGGCCGGCGGCAGATACACCGCCTGGACGTCCGACCACGACAAGCCGCCCTTCTTCAGCGCCTGCACCGTGAGAAAGTGCGAACTCGATCCTTTCTGCAGCGCGACGCGTCTGCCCTTGAGATCGGCCAGGGACTTCAGCGGCGCATCGGGCTTGACGAGGATCGCCGAGCTGTCGGGCTTGGCCGGCTCGGCACCCACGTAGTACAGGTCCTTGCCGGCGGCTTGCGCGAACACCGGTGGCGAATCGCCCACGCCACCGAAGTCGACGCTGCCGACCGCCAACGCTTCGAGCAGCTGCGGCCCGGCGGGAAACTCCACCCAGCTGACCCGCGTGCCCGGCAGGCGCGCTTCGAGCAGCGCCAGGCTCTTGAGCTGCACGAGGTTGAACGAACCCTTCTGGAAGCCGATGCGCAGCTCCTGGGCGGCCTGCGCGCGGGCACCGACCGACCATGCGGCAGCCGTGACGGCGAGCACCGACAGTGCGGCGCGGCGGGTGGTGGGTCTATCCGGCAGGGATGACATGCAGAACCTCTCTTCAGGAATGAAAACCCTCCCGCCCGACCTCGCGGGCCGAGGTGGGAGGCAACGGCCCATGGGGCGAGCCGAGGAGACAAGCAGTGCGGGAGCCGAACGGTCAACAGGGCAGCGCCACGAGCCCCTCGCCCACTTCGGGCGACGCGCTGCTGAGGTGCGGCCGCCGTGCCGGCGCCGAAGCGCGCTGCAGCAATGCGTCGAGCGCCGCATCGAGGCGATCGAGCAGCGCGGCATCGGCACGAAACCCGCCGTGCTCGTCGTGCTGCAGCTGACCATCGACCGCGTACACGGCATCGACGATGTGGCGCGCGCCGAGCGCCGACAGCACCGGCTTCAACGCGTAGTCGATCGCCAGCAGGTGACCGGGGCTGCCGCCGGTGGCCAGCGCGAGCACCGGCTTGCCGCGCAGGGCGTCGGCCGGCAGCGCATCGAGAAACACCTTGAGCAAACCGCTGTAGGCCGCCTTGTAGATCGGCGTGCTGATGACCACGCCTTGGGCGCGGGCAAGCGTGCGGTGCGTCTGCGCGATCCGCGCGTCAGACACGTCGCCGTCGATCAGCGCCTGCGCCGGCAGCTCGCGCACCGCGATCGCATCGTGGTGCTCGATGCGCACGCCGGCGCGCTCGAGCGCGTGCTGCAACAACCATGACGAGCGCGACAGACGCGACGGACTTCCGGAGATGCTGACCAGGTGCATGGCACGCCCACAGAACAACGATGGGCGTGACCATACGCAGCGCCTCGTGATCGGCCAACGAAGCGTTTTGTGCTTGCCTATCCGTCCGACGCGTATCGCCCCACGCGAGGCCGTTCGTCTTCCACTGCGGGTGGGAACGACAGTTGCCCCAATGAGGGGCAGCCTCGTGGTTGCGCCCAGCAGTAGGAGACGCACATGCCCGACGATCGCACCCAACGCGGAGGTCAAGACCGCAAACGGATCAATGTCAACCAGGATCACGAACTGCGGAACTGGGCACACAAGTTCGGCGTATCGACCGAAGAGGTGAAGAAGGCCGTGCAGTCCGCCGG
>DATKJN010000868.1:0-3653 GCA_035543655.1 Burkholderiaceae bacterium
ACGCTGGAGGTCGAGCCTTGTGAGGCCTTCGATCGACGGCATATAATCCGCGGCTTTTCGGCAGATTCTGCCCGCGCGCTCTTTGTCGCGGCTCGAGCGGTTCACCCGTCTCGCCGCCTTCCGGGAGCGCCCGGCATTGTGCCGTCGAGCTTAAGCGCCACACTCACCGGAATCGTTCCAGCCATGCCCACCATCAATCAGCTCGTGCGCCTCGGCCGCAAGGTCGAAGCGACCAAGAGCAAGTCGCCGGCGATGCAAAACTCACCGCAACGCCGCGGCGTGTGCACTCGCGTGTACACCACCACGCCCAAGAAGCCGAACTCGGCGCTGCGCAAGGTGGCCAAGGTGCGCCTGACCAACGGCTTCGAGGTCATCTCCTACATCGGCGGCGAAGGCCACAACCTGCAGGAGCACTCGGTGGTGCTGGTGCGCGGTGGCCGCGTGAAGGACCTGCCTGGCGTGCGCTACCACATCGTGCGCGGCTCGCTCGACCTGCAAGGCGTCAAGGATCGCAAGCAGTCGCGTTCGAAGTACGGCGCCAAGCGACCCAAGAAGGCGTAACGGCCTCGAGAGCGGCTTCGCCAACATGAAAGCCGGTCCCTTGGACCGGCTCTGTCAGCCGGGTCAGTTTTTTCTGGTATCGGCGAGTAAGTGAAGGGTCTCGTTGCCCTTCGAGGCGTGGCCCGAAAGGGCTCACCCAACTGAAACTGAAAGAAGGAAGACTCCAATGCCACGTCGTCGCGAAGTACCCAAGCGCGAGATCCTGCCCGATCCGAAGTTCGGCTCGGTCGACCTCTCGAAGTTCATGAACGTCGTGATGGAGTCCGGCAAGAAGGCTGTGGCCGAATCGATCATCTATGGCGCGCTCGACCAAGTCGAGAAGAAGGCGGGCAAGGACCCGATGGAAATCTTCTTGACCGCGTTGAACAACGTGAAGCCGATGGTCGAGGTGAAGTCGCGGCGCGTCGGTGGTGCGAACTACCAGGTGCCCGTGGAAGTGCGGCCGATCCGGCGCGTGGCGCTGGCGATGCGTTGGCTCAAAGAGTCGGCTCGCAAGCGCGGCGAAAAGTCGATGGCCGCGCGTCTGGCCAATGAACTGCTGGAAGCCAGCGAAGGTCGCGGCGGTGCGATGAAGAAGCGCGACGAGGTGCATCGCATGGCCGAGGCCAACAAGGCGTTCTCGCACTTCCGCTTCTAACCGAGCCGAATCAGCCCCTGCACCGGCCGCTCATCAGGGTTGATACCAACCCGAGGGCGGCCCCTGTATTTGGAGTGAATCATGTCCCGCAAGACCCCCATCGAGCGCTACCGAAACATCGGTATTTCGGCGCACATCGATGCTGGCAAGACCACCACGACCGAGCGCATCCTTTTCTACACCGGTGTGAACCACAAGATCGGTGAGGTGCACGACGGTGCCGCCACGATGGACTGGATGGAGCAGGAGCAGGAACGCGGGATCACCATCACGTCGGCGGCCACCACCTGCTTCTGGAAGGGCATGGACCTGTCCTACCCCGAGCACCGCATCAACATCATCGACACGCCGGGCCACGTCGACTTCACGATCGAGGTCGAGCGCAGCATGCGCGTGCTCGACGGCGCTTGCATGGTCTATTGCGCGGTGGGCGGCGTGCAGCCGCAGAGCGAGACCGTCTGGCGCCAGGCCAACAAATACAAGGTGCCGCGCCTGGCGTTCGTCAACAAGATGGACCGCACCGGCGCGAGCTTCTTCAAGGTGTACGACCAGATGAAGGCGCGCCTGAAGGCCAACCCGATCCCGATCGTCGTGCCGATCGGGGCGGAAGAAAACTTCAAGGGCGTGGTCGACCTGTTCAAGATGAAATCAATCATCTGGGACGAGCCGAGCCAGGGCATGAAGTTCGAGTACGGCCCGATCCCGGCCGAACTCGAAGCCGAGTGCAAGAAGTGGCGCGACAACATGATCGAGGCCGCGGCGGAAGCGTCCGAGCCGCTGATGAACAAGTACCTCGAGTCGGGTGAACTGACCGAAGACGAGATTCGGCAAGGCCTGCGCCTGCGCACGATCGCCGGCGAGATCCAGCCGATGTTGTGCGGCACCGCGTTCAAGAACAAGGGTGTGCAGCGCATGCTCGACGCCGTGATCGAGTTCATGCCGTCGCCGATCGACATCCCCCCGGTGCCTGGCACCGACGATGACGACAAGGAGACCTCGCGCAAGGCCGACGACAAGGAGAAGTTCGCTGCGCTCGCGTTCAAGCTGATGACCGACCCGTATGTCGGCCAGCTGACGTTCGTGCGTGTGTACTCCGGCGTGCTCAAGTCCGGCGACTCGGTCTACAACCCGATCCGCGGCAAGAAGGAGCGCATCGGCCGCATCCTGCAGATGCACGCCAACCAGCGCGAGGAGATCAAGGAGATCTTGGCCGGCGACATCGCCGCCTGCGTGGGTTTGAAAGACGTGACCACCGGCGAAACGCTGTGCGATCCCGACTCGATCATCACGCTCGAGAAGATGGTGTTCCCCGAGCCGGTGATCAGCCAGGCCGTGGAGCCAAAGACCAAGGCCGACCAGGAAAAGATGGGCGTCGCACTGGGCCGCTTGGCGCAGGAAGATCCGTCGTTCCGCGTGCGCACCGACGAGGAGAGTGGCCAGACCATCATCTCCGGCATGGGTGAGCTGCACCTGGAAATCATCGTCGACCGCATGAAGCGCGAGTTCGGCGTGGAGGCCAACGTCGGCAAGCCGCAGGTGGCTTACCGCGAGACGATCCGCAAGGCGATCTCCGACGTCGAAGGCAAGTTCGTGCGCCAGTCCGGCGGCAAGGGCCAGTACGGCCACGTGGTGCTCAAGATCGAGCCGCAGGAGCCGGGCAAGGGCTTCGAGTTCGTCGATGCGATCAAGGGTGGCGTGGTGCCGCGCGAGTTCATTCCTGCGGTCAAGAAGGGCGTCGAGGATTCGTTGCCCAACGGCGTGCTCGCGGGCTATCCGATGGTCGATGTGAAGGTGACTCTGACCTTCGGCTCGTACCACGAGGTGGACTCCAACGAAAACGCCTTCAAGATGGCCGCGTCGCTCGGCTTCAAGGACGGCTGCCGCAAGGCCCAGCCGGTGATTCTCGAGCCGATGATGGCAGTGGAAGTCGAGACGCCCGAGGACTACGCCGGCAACGTGATGGGCGATCTGTCGTCACGTCGCGGCATGGTCCAGGGCATGGACGACATGCCCGGCGGCGGCAAGGTCATCAAGGCCGAGGTGCCGCTGTCGGAGATGTTCGGCTACTCGACGACGCTGCGTTCGATGTCGCAGGGACGTGCGACCTACACGATGGAGTTCAAGCACTACACCGAGGCCCCGAAGAACGTGGCTGAGGCGATCATCAGTTCCAGAACGAAGTAAAGACGACGGCGGGCTCGCTCGCGCGAGCCCTGTCCGGTCTTTGCGCCTTGGTGCACTGCGGTCAGCGGCGGTGCGATGCGCGGAGACCTTAAATGCCCGCTGGCAATGCTCTTTTGAGACGGAGATTCTGAGATGGCAAAAGGCAAATTTGCGAGAACCAAGCCGCACGTGAACGTGGGGACGATTGGGCACGTGGACCATGGCAAGACGACGCTGACGGCGGCGATGACGTCGGTGCTGGCGGCCAAGTTCGGCGGCGAGGCCAAGGCGT
>DATKJN010000869.1:0-8417 GCA_035543655.1 Burkholderiaceae bacterium
CGGCCAAGAAGCGCCGCCGCCGCAGGCGTTCCGGAGCCAAACGCGACGGCGGCGACGCCGCACCGGCGCCCGCAACCAGCCCATGAGCACCGCGCCGGTGCTTGCTTTCGTCGGCGTCGGTGCCAATCTCGATCATCCCGCCGCGCAGGTGGAACGAGGCATCGAGGCGCTGCAGGCTTTGCCGCAGACCGAACTCGGTGCGAGGTCGAGCCTGTATGCGAGCGCGCCGGTCGACGCGCCGGGGCCGGAGTACGTCAACGCGGTGGTCGCGTTGCGCACCACGCTTGATGCCATGCCCCTGCTGCGGGCGCTGCATGACATCGAGGCGCGTTTCGGCCGCCAGCGCAGCGAACGCAACGCACCGCGCACGCTCGACCTGGACCTCTTGCTGTACGGCGACCTGCACAGCGACGACGCGGCGTTGCGCCTGCCGCATCCGCGTTTGCATCAGCGGGCCTTCGTGCTGCTTCCGTTGCTGGAGATCGCGCCCGCTCTGCGCGTGCCCGGATTGGGCCCGTTGGCGGGGTACATGCCGCAGGTGCAAGACCAGGCGATCCGGCGCCTCGAGCCGCGTGGAGCGCAGCAATGAGCATGACATCGTCGATCACCACGACCGTGTTGCTGCTGATCGCATCGAACGTGTTCATGACCTTCGCGTGGTACGGGCACCTGAAGCACCTGAACCATCAGACCTGGCTCGTCGCCGCGCTGGTGAGCTGGGGCATCGCGCTGTTCGAATACCTGCTTCAAGTGCCTGCCAACCGCGTCGGGTTCAGTGCCGGCTTGAGCCTGGCCCAACTGAAGATCACGCAAGAGGTGATCACACTGGCGGTATTTGTGCCGTTTGCCGTGTTGTACATGCAGCAGCCGCTGAAACTCGACTACCTGTGGGCGACACTGTGCCTGGTGGGCGCGGTGTACTTCATCTTCCGCGCCTAGAGGGGCGGTCTGGGTTGAAGCGTTTCCGTCACATCGCGATCGAAGGACCGATCGGCGCCGGGAAGAGCACGCTGGCTGCGTTGCTTGCACCACCGCTGGGCGCCGAGTTGCTGCTCGATCGGCCACAGGACAATCCGTTCCTGAAGGAGTTCTACACCGACGGGCCGCGCTATGCGTTTCAGACGCAGTTGTTCTTCTTGTTCCAGCGCGCGGAGCAGACCCGTGCGCTGGCACAACCGGGCATGTTCGCGCCTCTCGTGGTCAGCGACTTCATGCTCGACAAGGACCGCCTGTTTGCGCGTCTGACCTTGTCCGACGAGGAGTACCGGCTGTACTCGATGATCGATGCGCAGGTGGCGCCGAGGGTTCCAGCGCCCGACCTGGTGATCTGGCTCGACGGCCCGATGGTGGTGCTGCGCGACCGCATCACGCGCCGCGGCCGTGCGATGGAGCGCCGCATCGAAAACGACTACCTGCGGGCCGTGGCCGAGGCCTATGGCGCGTACTTCGATGCGCACACCGATCTGCCGCTGCTGGTGGTGGACATCGACCGCTTCGATCCGCTGCGCAAGCCAACCGACCTGCAGTATCTGCTGGAGCGCATCGCGGCCTTCACAGGACCGCGCGAGTCGCTGCTTTCGCCGCCTACAATCGCCGGCTGATGGCGCGCTGACCGCAGCGCGGTCGGTGCGAACCGGAGACTGAAGCGATGTTGTTCGGCAAGCTGCTGCCGCGCGAAGGCAACTTCTTCGAGATGTTCAACGAGCACGGCACGCTGATCGCCAGCGGCGCGCGTTCGTTCATGGAACTCATCCGCAACTACGGCGACGCCACGCTGCGCGAGAAGTACGCGGCCGAGGTCGACGCCGCCGAGCGCGCGGCCGACAAGATCACTGCCGAGGTGAACCGCGCGCTGCACAAGACCTTCATCACGCCGATCGATCGAGAGCAGATCCACGGGCTGATCAACGCGCTCGACGATGTGCTCGACCTGCTGCAAGACAGCGCGGAGACGTTGTCGCTGTACGACGTGCGAACGATGCCCGACGACGCGATTCGCCTCGGCGACCTGTCGGTCAAATGCTGCGAGCGGGTGCAGCACGCGGTCAGCCTGCTGCCGCGCATCAGCGAGGCGTCGGTGGCCGAGGCGGCGCTGAAGACCTGCGAGGAAATCGATCGCCTCGAGTCCGATGCCGACCGCGTGATGCGCTCGGCGATCTCGCGCCTGTTCCGCGACGAAAAGGTCGACACGCGCGAGCTGATCAAGCTGAAGGCGGTATACGAACACCTGGAGTCGATCACCGACCGCTGCGAGGACGTGGCCAATCTGATCGAGGGCGTGGTCCTCGAGAACTCGTAATCCGCGACGCTCGCGGCGTTGGCAAGAACAACAGGCGATGGGGGCCGTCGAAATCGGGTTCTGGGTGATCGCGATGCTGGTCGCGTTGGCGCTGGCGTTCGACTTCATGAACGGCTTCCACGACGCGGCCAATTCGATTGCCACCGTGGTTTCCACCGGGGTGCTCAAGCCGCATCAGGCGGTGGCGTTCGCCGCGCTGTTCAACTTCATCGCGATCGCCATCTTCCAGCTCAAGGTCGCCGCCACGGTCGGCAAGGGCATCGTCGAGCCCGGCGTGGTCGACCACTATGTGGTGTTTGGCGCGTTGGTGGGCGCAATCGTGTGGAACGTGCTCACTTGGTGGTACGGCATCCCGTCGAGCTCGTCGCACGCCTTGATCGGCGGCATCGTCGGGGCCGTGATGGCCAAGGCCGGCGCCGGCAATCTGATCGGCGCCGGCGTGTTCAAGACCGTGGCCTTCATCTTCGTGTCGCCAGTGCTCGGCTTCGTGCTGGCGTCGTTGATGATGGTGTTGGTGTCGTGGATCGTCCGCCGCTCGTCACCGATGCGTGTCGACCGCTGGTTTCGCCGCCTGCAGCTGGTGTCCGCAGGGCTGTACTCGCTCGGCCACGGCGGCAACGATGCACAGAAGACGATCGGCATCATCTGGATGCTGTTGGTTGCCGCCGGCAGTGTGGCGGCCACCGACAGCTCGCCGCCGGCGTGGGTGATCTGGAGCTGTTACCTGGCGATCGGACTGGGCACGCTGTTCGGCGGCTGGCGCATCGTCAAGACCATGGGGCAGCGCATCACCAAGCTCAAACCGGTGGGTGGCTTCTGTGCGGAAACCGGCGGTGCCTTGACGCTGTTCCTCGCCACCGGCCTGGGCATTCCGGTGTCCACCACGCATACCATCACCGGTGCCATCGTCGGCGTTGGGTCGGTGCGCCATCCTGCGGGCGTGCGCTGGGGGGTGGCCGGCAACATCGTGTGGGCCTGGATCTTCACCATCCCGGCGTCGGCCTTCGTGGCCGCAGTGGCCTATTGGGCCAGCCTCAGCCTGTTTTGAGCGCGGCCGGTCGCAGCGTCGACTGTTGCTGCCGCCACTCGAAAAAGCGCTGGCCGGAGAACGCGATGGTGCCCATCAGCACGATGCCGCCGACCATCAGCGCCAGCACGGCACCCAGCACCGGGCCCCACGCGGTCGCCCGGGGTGGCAGGCCGGGATTGTGGCGTTCGTCCCAGCGGGCATCGGGTGTCAGGCCGGTCACGATGGCCGACAGCATGGCCCAGCTCAGCATCAGGCCCAACAGCGGCACCAGCAGCGACGCCAACCGATCGTCCTGGCCGAGGGTGTCCATGCGCCAGGCGCCCCACAAGCCGAGCAGCGTCGGCGGGCCGTGCAGCCAGGCGGCAAGGTCGCGCGGCCCGTGCAGGTAAAAGCGTAGGCCGCCCAGTGCACCGAGGGCCACGGCGATCCAGGTAGCCGCGGTTTTCGAGCGGTAACGAGGGGCGCGAGGGGGGCGTGGACGGCTCATCGAGGGCAGACGGTACGGCCCGGGGCGGCCACCGGCCTATAATGCCGGGTTTTCGACCCCCGCCCGCCGGCTGGCGGTGTTCTTGCACCGGGCGTCGAGCTGCCGCACTTTTTTGAAACCCGACCGCGTCTTTTGTCGCGGTCATGCACTTACCGGGACAAGGCAACCATGGTCGTCATCCGCCTGGCGCGGGGCGGCGCGAACAAGCGCCCCTTCTACAACATCGTTGTGGCCGATTCGCGCCTGCGTCGCGACGGCCGCTTCATCGAACGCCTCGGCTTCTACAACCCGATGGCCGCCGGCGGCGAGCAGCCGCTGCGCGTGGCGCTCGATCGTGTGGCCTATTGGTCGGGCGTCGGCGCCCAGGTGTCGCCCACCGTCAAGCGCCTGCTCGGCCAGGCCAAGGAACAGGCCGCTCCTGCTGCGGCCTGAGCGCGGCATCGGTTGCCGCGCACCGGCGGCGCCGGAACTGACGCGGCCACATGATCCGCAGCACCGGTTCGGCGATGGATGACGCGCCGGACACCACCCCGGCCGACTGGCCGTCCGATGCGGTGGAGGTGGCCCGGGTGCTCGACGCCTGGGGCGTCAAGGGCTGGATCAAGCTGCAGCCCTTTGCCAGCGATCCACAAGCCTTGTTCTCGTCGCGCCGCTGGCACGTGTTGCCGCCGGTGCATGCGATCGGGAGCGGCCCGATTCCACCGCTGCTGCACATCACGCACGCCAAGGTCCACGGCGACAGCGTGGTCGCTGCAGCGCGCGAGCTGGCCGATCGCGACGCGGCGCGTGACCTGCGCGGTGCGCGGGTGTACGTGCCGCGCAGCAGCTTCCCGACCGCGGCCGACGACGAGTTCTACTGGGTCGACCTGATCGGCGCCGAGGTGTTCAACCGCGACGGGTTGTCGCTCGGCCGCGTGACCGCGATGATCGACACCGGTCCGCACAGCGTGATGTGCGTGCGCCGCGCCGACGCGGCGCCCGATGAGAGCGATACCTCGGCCGAACGCCTGATTCCGTTCGTGGCCGCCTATGTCGACCGCGTCGACACCGAGGCCCGGCGCATCGAGGTCGACTGGGGCTTGGACTACTGAGGCGAGTCATGCGCTTCGACGTCATCACGCTGTTTCCGGAGCTGTTCGAGCCACACACCCACAGCGGCGTGACCCGCCGCGCCTACGACAGCGGTGCGATCGAACTCAAGCTGTGGCAGTTGCGCGACCATGCCGACGATGCCTATCGTCGAGTCGACGACCGGCCGTTCGGCGGCGGCCCGGGCATGGTGATGCTGGTGGAACCCTTGCAGCGGGCGCTGGTCGCGGTGCACGCCGATCGCGGCCGGCGAGCACCCGTGGTGCACTTCACGCCGACGGGCCGACCGCTCACGCAAGAGCTGGTTGAAGACTTCGCGCGCGGCGACGGCGCGCTGCTGCTGTGTGCGCGCTACGAGGGCATGGACCAGCGCCTGATCGATCGACATGTCGACCTCGAACTGAGTTTGGGCGACTACGTGCTGTCGGGCGGCGAATTGCCCGCGCTCGTCTTGCTCGACGCAGTGGCGCGTTTGCTGCCGGGCGTTCTGAGCGAGCCGTCGCCCGCACACGACAGCTTTTCCGACGGCCTGCTCGAAGGGCCGCAGTACAGCCGGCCCGAGGTGCTCGATGGCCCCGATGGCCCCCAGGCGGTGCCCAAGGTGCTGCTCTCGGGCCACCATGCCGACATCGCGCGCTGGCGGCGCGAGCAGGCATTGCGCACCACGGCGCTGCGCCGCCCCGACCTACTCGCCAAGGCGCGTGAACAGGGCCGCCTCGACGCCCGCGACGAGGCCTTTCTGCGCACCCTGAAGCTATAATCTGCGGCTTTTCGATCCTCTGCCGCCCGATAACAGCACATAGGGGCTTGGCACGATCGCTACGGAGAATCCAGTGGACCTGATCCGCACCCTCGAGCAGGAAGAGATGTCCCGGCTCGGCAAGACCGTCCCCGCGTTCGCCGCCGGCGACACGGTCATCGTCAACGTCAACGTCGTCGAAGGCAGCCGCAAGCGCGTGCAAGCCTACGAAGGCGTGCTGATCGCCAAGCGCAACCGCGGGCTGAATTCCAGCTTCATCGTGCGCAAGATTTCCAGTGGCGAAGGCGTGGAGCGCACGTTCCAGACTTTCAGCCCGCTGATCGCGTCGATCGAGGTGAAGCGCCGCGGCGACGTGCGCCGCGCCAAGCTGTACTACCTGCGCCAGCGCTCGGGCAAGTCGGCGCGCATCAAAGAGAAGCTCGCGTGAGCGAGCTTTCGCGCGCAGCACAGATGCTGGCCTGACCGGCCGGCCCGCGCCGGATGGGCGTCAGACCGCCTCGCATCCGCGATCCCAAGCAGTTTCCGGTCGTCGGCATCGACGACCACCTGCCGGCGCTGCCCGGCGCCGTGCTCACGCCGGCGGCGCTGCGCCAGCGCTTCGCCGACACGCGAGCGTGGACGCCGGAGTTCCACGGCGATGCGAAGCTGTTCGAGCTGTGGCGCGACCCGATCGCTGCCTCGGTGCTCGTGCCGCTGATCGAACGCGACGACGGCCTGCACGTGCTGCTGACGCGGCGCACCGATCACCTGCACGACCACGCGGGCCAGATCAGTTTCCCCGGCGGCCGAGTCGATCCGGGCGACGTTGACGTGGTCGACACCGCGCTGCGCGAAACGCAGGAAGAGGTCGGCCTGCCGCGCGAACGCGTGCAGGTGCTCGGACCACTGAACACCTACTCCACGGTCAGCAGCTACGTCGTCACCCCGATCGTCGGCTTGATCCAGCCGCCGTTCGACCTCGCACTCGATGCCTTCGAAGTCGCCGAGGCGTTCGAGGTGCCGCTGCAGTACTTGATGACGCCGGCTCACCACCACCGCCATGCCGCGGAGTTCGACGGCGTGAAGCGCCAGTTTCTGTCGATGCCGTGGCAAGGCGTCGATGCACAAGGCCAGCCGCGCGAGTACTTCATCTGGGGTGCCACGGCGGCGATGCTGCGCAACCTGTACCACTTCTTGCGCTGACGATGCGGCCGTTGGCACGGCCCGGCGCCGGCCGACCGTGCGGACCGCAAGGCGCGCTCGCTATCATCGGCGCACAGATGAGCTTTTTCGCCGTCCTGTTCGCGCTGATGATCGAGCAGATGCGTCCGCTGCCGCGCGACAACTGGGTGCACGACGGCCTCATCTCGTGGGTCGGCTGGACCGGGCGTCACTTCGATGCCGGGCGCGAGCGCCATGCATGGGTGGTGTGGTTCGTCTCGGCAGTTGCGCCTGCTGCCGCGGCAGCGTTGGTGCACGTGTGGCTGGCCTGGACGCACGGGCTCGCGGCGCTCGCGTTCGACGTGCTGGTGCTGTACCTCACGCTCGGCTTTCGCCAGTTCAGCCACTACTTCACCGACATCCGCAAGGCGCTCGACGCCGGCGACGAGGACACCGCGCGGCGCCAGCTCGCGCAGTGGTGCCACCTCGATGCCAGCGAGCTGCCGCGCACCGAGTTCTTGCGCCACGTGATCGAACATTCGCTGCTGGCCGCGCATCGACACGTCTTCGGCGTGTTCTTCTGGTACGTGGTGCTGTCGGCGCTCGGCCTCGGGCCTGCCGGCGCGGTGCTGTACCGCATGGCCGAGTTCGCCAGCCGCTATTGGACCTTCAAGAGCAAGGCGCTCGGCGAGCCGGCCAACGACAAGCTGATGCGCCTGTCGCAACGGCTGTTCGACCTGATCGACCACCTGCCGGCGCGGTTCACCGCGTTTGGCTTCGCGGTGGTGGGCAACTTCGAAGAAGCCGTGAACGGCTGGCGGCGCGACGCCGGCCTGTGGTTGCATGCCAACGAGGGCGTCATCCTCGCCGCCGCCGCGGGCGCGGTGGGCGTGCGCCTGGGCGGCGAGGCGGCGCCCGGCGTCACGCCCGACCGCTCCAAGACCTTCGAGAGCGGCGCCGCACCGGGCACCGCCAGCGCCGCCGGCTCGACGCCCGGCGCGGACCCGCAGGCCGGTCATCTCGACAGCGTGGTCGGTCTGGTCTGGCGCTCGGTGGTGCTGTGGATGTTGTTGCTGGCGCTGCTGACGCTGGCCAACCTGATCGGTTGAGCGCGCAGCTCACCAGTGCGTCTGCGACAGCTCGTCGTACAGCTCCTGGTAGAAGCGCAAGCGGCCGGCAGACACCTCACCGCGCGCCGTGGCCTCGCGCACGGCGCAATCGGGCTCGCTGCGGTGCGTGCAATTGACGAAGCGGCAGGCCGCGGCGTGCGCCGCAATGTCGGGCAACAAGCCAACGAGCTGGTCCGGCGGCACCTGCAACAGGCCGAACTCCTGAAAGCCGGGTGAATCGAGCACCGCCGCCTCGTGCTGGGCGTCGAGCCAGTACCACGACGTGGTCGTGGTGGTGTGGCGGCCGGCATTGAGGGCCTGCGAGATCTCGCCCACCTGCGCGGCTGCATCGGGGATCAGCGCATTGATCAGCGTGCTCTTGCCGACGCCGCTGGCGCCCAGCAGCAACGTGACCCCGTGCGACACCACCGGCAGCAGTTGCGCGCGCGCATGCGCCGCATCGCCTTTCACCGACACCTCGATCACCGGCACCTGCATGCGGC
>DATKJN010000870.1:0-3425 GCA_035543655.1 Burkholderiaceae bacterium
TGCTGCAGGATCAGGATCGATGCATTGCCGATGCCGTATTCCAGGTTGGCCAGGTGGCGCTCCGACACGCCGGCGGACAACGCCACCGCCTTGCGCGTGAGGCCGCGGCGCGCCCGCAGGCTGCGCACACGGTCGCCGAGCGCGGCCAGCAGCCGGTCGTGGCCATTGCCCTTCGGAGCAGCGGGTTTCCCCTTGGTGCCCTTGCCGGAGGCGCGGGTCCGGACCGATTTTTTCGCCGGCGGTCTGGTGGCAACCTGCGGCTTCGACGGACGGGGCGATCGCGGGGCTGTGGATCGGCTCATGCAATATAGTGCTTGACAGACGGCGGCAGCAAAACTATCGTCGCGCCGCACGCACAATAATGCATAGCGCGGTCCGCCGCAAGGCGCACGCGGTGGGTACCGCGGCGAGCGACGGTGGCATCGGCCATCACGCGCCCGGTCGTGCAGTCCTGCTGTCGATGGAGTGAAGTCATGCCGCAAGCCACCCCTCCCGCCCAGTTCAACTTCGCTGCGCAACTGTTCCAGCGCAACGCCTCGCGTGCATCGAAGGTGGCGTACACCGACGACCACGGCGCGCTGACCTATGGCGAGCTCGAGCGCCAGACACGCTGCATGGCCGCCGCGCTGAGCGCCGCTGGTGTGCGGCGCGACGAGCGTGTGTTGCTGGCGATGCAGGACAACAACCATTGGCCGGTGGCCTTTCTCGGCTGCCTCTATGCGGGGGTGGTGCCGGTGGCGGTGAACACGCTGCTCACCACCGACGATTTCGCCTACATGCTGGCGCACAGCCGTTCGCAACTCGTGTTCACGTCGCCGTCGGTGTTGCCGGCGTTGTCGGCCGCGATGTCCAGCGCTGCGCACGAAGTGCGCGAGGTGTGGGTGTCGCGGCCGAGCAGCCCGCTGGCCGCGGGCCAGGCCGACTTCGCACAGCGGCTCGGCGCGGTCGAGCCGGTCGCGTCGCCGGCGGCCACCGCAGGCGACGAGCCGGCGTTCTGGTTGTATTCGTCGGGTTCGACCGGCCGCCCGAAGGGCACGGTGCACACCCAGGCCAATTTGTACTGGACCGCCGAGCTCTATGGCCAGGGCGTGCTCGCACTCACCGAGAAAGATGTCTGCTTCTCGGCGGCCAAACTGTTCTTCGCCTATGGCCTGGGCAATGCGCTCACCTTTCCGCTGTGGGCCGGCGCGTCGGTGGTCTTGATGGCCGAGCGGCCCACGCCCGATGCAGTGTTCAAGCGCTGGACCGGCAGCGTCGGACCGAAGCCCACGGTGTTCTTCGGCGCGCCCACGGGCTACGCCGGCATGATGGTGTCGCCCGCGTTGCCCAAGCGCGGCGACGTGGCACTGCGGCTGTGCTCGTCGGCCGGCGAAGCACTGCCGCGCGAGCTCGGCGAACGTTTCGCCGCGCACTTCGGCTGCGAGATCATCGACGGCATCGGCTCGACCGAGATGCTGCACATCTTCATCTCCAACCGGCCGGGCGACGTGCACTACGGCACCACCGGCAAGGTGGTGCCGGGCTACTCGATCGAGCTGCGCGGCGACGACGGCCGCCCGGTGGCCGACGGCGAGGTCGGTGACCTCTACATCGGCGGGCCGAGCGCGGCGCTGCTGTATTGGGCCAACCGCGAAAAGACCACCGCCACCTTCCAAGGGCCGTGGACCAAGAGCGGCGACAAGTACGTGCGCAACGCCAACAGCACCTACACCTATGCCGGTCGCAGCGACGACATGCTCAAGGTGAGCGGCCAGTACGTGTCGCCGTTCGAGGTCGAGGCCACGCTGTGTCAGCACGCCTCGGTGCTCGAAGCCGCGGTGATCGGCGTGGCCGACCCCGAGGGGCTCACGCGCGCGAAGGCCTTCGTCGTGCTGAAGCCGGGCCTCGCCAGCGGCGCAGCACTGGAAGAAGAGTTGAAGGCGTTCGTCAAGACACGCCTGGCGCCGTTCAAATATCCGCGGCAGATCGAGTTCCTCGCCGAGCTGCCCAAGACGTCGACCGGCAAGATCCAGCGCTTCCGATTGCGCGAGCTCGAGGCCGGCAAGCGCTGAGCATGGCGGCCGCGATCGAATTCGTCGACGTGCCCTGGCGCGACATCCGCGTGCGCATCGAGTTGCAGCGGGTGGCGCCCCCAAGCGCGCGCGCCGACGCGCCGCTGATGGTGTGGCTGCATGAAGGGCTCGGCTCGGTCGCGATGTGGCGCGACTTCCCCCAGCGGCTGTGCGACGCTGCCGGCGTGCACGGGCTGGTGTACTCGCGCCCCGGCTACGGCCGCTCGACGCCGCGCGCGCCCGACGACCACTGGGGCGTGGACTTCATGCATCGCCAGGCCCACGAGGTGCTGCCGGCATTGCTGCATGCGTTGCACATCGACGGCGCACAGCGCCCGCTGTGGCTGCTCGGGCACAGCGACGGCGGCTCGATCGCGCTGCTGCACGCGGCGCGCTTCGCGCATCGAGTCGCCGGCGTGGTCGTGATGGCACCGCACGTGTCGGTGGAAGCCAAGGCGGTGGCCAGCATCGGCCAGGCGCGCGAGAACTACCTGCGCACCGACCTCAAGCAACGCCTGGCGCGTTACCACGACGACCCCGACTCGGCGTTCTGGGGCTGGAACGACATCTGGCTGCACGAGCCGTTCACGCGCTGGAACATCGAAAGCGAGCTCGCCGGCATCACGTGCCCGCTGCTCGCGCTGCAGGGCGTCGACGACGAATACGGCACGCTCGAGCAGATCCACGCCATCGCGCGCCGCCTGCCGCACACGCAGCTCGTCGAGATCGCGCGATGCGGCCACTCGCCGCACCGCGACCAGCCCGAGCGCGTGATCGCCGAGGTGACGCGCTTCGTGCAGGCGCACGCCACCCTGCGCCCGAAACCCGAACACCAACCCGCGGCCTGACCCGCTTTCTTCTTGCAGGAGACAACGATGAACTTCAAACCCCGCCTGGTCCTGGCCGCCTTGGTCGCAGCGGCTTCGACCGCCGTGCTGTTGAGCACCTCCGCGGTTGCGCAGTCGCCCAAGCTCAAAGTCGGCCTGATGCTGCCGTATACCGGCACGTTCGCCGCGCTGGGCGTGGCGATCGAGAACGGATTTCGGCTCTACGTCGGCGAGCAGGGCGGCAAGCTGGGCGGACGCGAGATCGAGTTCGTGAAAGTCGACGACGAGTCCGATCCGGCCAAGGCCACCGACAACGTCAACAAGCTGATCAAGCGCGACAACGTCGACGTGATCGTCGGCACCGTGCATTCCGGCGTGGCGATGGCGATGGCCAAGGCCGCGAAAGACAACGGCACGATGCTGATCGTGCCCAACGCCGGCGCCGACGCGGTGACCGGGCCGATGTGCGCCAACCACATCTTCCGCAGCTCGTTCTCCAACTGGCAGCCCGGTTATGCCATGGGCGAAGTGGTGGCGAAGAAAGGCC
>DATKJN010000871.1:0-2199 GCA_035543655.1 Burkholderiaceae bacterium
ATCAGCGTCAGCGCCATCAGCACCTGCGTGACGATGATCCAGCCGCGGCGGCGGCCCAGCCGTTCGGACGCGAACACGTCGATGAACGGCCCGAACGCCCACTTGAAGGCCCACGGCAAATAGAACGAGCCGACGAATGCGCCGATCTCGGCCGGACCCACGTCCTGCCGTCGCAGCTGGGTGGCCACCGCAGTGGCCGCGAAGCCGAGCGGGATGCCTTCGGTGATGTAGAGAAAGAAGAACGCCGCCAAGCGGCCGCGTGGGCTGGCGAGCAGGTTGGGCAGTCGCATGGCGTGAGCGGTTGGATGGTCGCTGGGTGCGCGACTATGCCACCGCGGAGGCCCCGCTCCCGTCCGCGCCACTCCAGTGGCGCGTCCCCCCAGTGGACACCGCGGATCTGGCTTCGCCAGTCCGCTGGTGTCGCCCCCTTGAGGGGGAGGCGGCCTCTAGGCCGCTTCGGGGGTGGTCAAGAAATGCACGTGCGGTTCTTGCCCGTGCGCTTGGCTTCGTAGAGCGCGCGGTCGGCGCGCTCGAGTGCGGCATCGAGCGCCTCGCCCTCGCGGAACGCCGTCACGCCGGCCGAGAAGGTGACGAACACCTCGCGGCCTTCGTGCATGAACAGGCTGGCGCTCAACAGGCGCTGCAGGCGCGTGAGCAATTGCTGGCCTTCGTCGACCGACGCGCCCGGCAGCAGCACCACGAACTCCTCGCCGCCGAAGCGGGCCACATGGTCCACCGGTCGCAGGCCTTGCTTGGTGCGCGCGGCCAGCGCCTTCAACGCCTCGTCGCCGGCGGCATGGCCGAGCGAGTCGTTGAGCTTCTTGAAGTTGTCGATGTCGATCAGGCCCACCGACAGACCCGCGCCTTCGCGCTGCGCGCGCGCACGTTCGGCCTCGAACGCCTGCAGCAGCCCGCGCCGGTTGGCCACCTGCGTCAGCGCGTCGGTCGAGACCTCGTCGGACAGGCGGCGCAGTTCGCCTTCGAGTTCGAGCACGCGGCGCTCGAGTTCGCTGGCGCGGGCGTGCTCTTCGCTCAGACGCTCGCGCGTGCCGTCGACGACGGCATGCACCGCCCGTGTCTCGGCCACCATCTCCTGCACCACGCCGGCGAGGCTCTGCAGCGAATCGGCCTGCTCGATGGTCTGCGCGTAGCGCTGCACGTTGTCGGTGAAGCGGCCGGTGTGCTGGCCCAGCTCGCCGATCTCGGCCAGCATGCGCTGGATCATCGCCTTGAGCGCGTCGCGTGCGGCCTCGCGGCCGTTGCGCAACTCGTTCTGCTTGGCGCGGGTGGCGGCCAGCATCTCGGCCGCAGCGTGGATGCCGCGCACGCTCAGGCCTTCGCCGAGCCGCTCACGCAACGCATCGCACTGGCCGCGGGCCCAGCTTTGATCCTCGGCCAGTTCGCCCAGGCCTTCGGTCAACGCGCGGCACAACAGGGTCAGCTCGTCGAGCAGTTGATGGCGGTGCGACAGGTGGGCGCGCGCGCGTTCGCACAGGCGCGACACTTCCGCCACCAGTTCACCGTGCGCGCCCTCGCGTGCCAGCCGCGCCGCCGCATGGCCGAGCGCATCGGCCAACGCGGCCGCGTCGGCGCGCTGCGGCGGCAACGCCACCTGCAGCGTGCTGCGCAGTTCGTGCAGCACCGGTGTCCATGCTGCCTCGCTGTTCACTGCGCTGGGCGTTGCGGTGCTCAGCGTCGGCGGTTCCATGGGTTCAGCGGGCGGCGACGCGACCGCCACTTCGGGCGCCTCGTCGAGCGGCGCGAGGCCGCTCGGTTCGACTTCGTGGGCCGGGCTGTCGTCGTCCCATGCACCCATCAACTGGCCGAGCCGCTGCTGCAGCTTGCCGGCGTCGGCGCGGCTGCCGTCGAGCACACGCTGCAGGCTCTGCTTCTTGCGCGCGCCGGTCCAATGCTTGCCGCCGCGCTCCAGTCCACGGGCGAGCCGTTCGATCAACGCCGCCCAG
The DNA here is from genome assembly GCA_035543655.1 of Burkholderiaceae bacterium. Lineage (GTDB taxonomy): Bacteria > Pseudomonadota > Gammaproteobacteria > Burkholderiales > Burkholderiaceae_C > JAEUPI01. Next base: position 1,965 of record DATKJN010000871.1, read on the forward strand.
GCACGGCCCGACTCGGAGCTGGGTGCGGGCGGTGCAGCTTGCGCGGTCCCGGCCTCCTGCGCATACGCCTTCGCGAAATGCTCCGGTGTCGGCTCGAGTTGCTGCATTGCCAGGCGCCGCAACGCCCCTTTTGCGATCTGTGCGGGTGTGGCCGCGCTCGTCGGTGCAGTGGCACTCATGGTCGGACGGTGCGCGGCCTCAGCCGCCAAGCGTCTGCGCGCGTGCGGCTTCCGCC
>DATKJN010000872.1:0-3228 GCA_035543655.1 Burkholderiaceae bacterium
CGATGACCGCAGGCGCCACGGACACGCCGCGCGTGGTGCTCGACACCAACGCGGTGCTCGACTGGCTGGTGTTCCGCGAGCCGTCGGCGCTGGCTTTGGGCCACGCGATCGGGCAACGCCGATGGACGTGGTGCGCCACGCCGGCCATGCTCGATGAACTTCGATGGGTTCTTGCGCGCCCGCTTGCCGTGCGTTGGGATTCAGCGCAAAAGCTTGCACTAACTATCGATCTGAGGGCATTGGCCACATTGATGGAGGCCTCGGTGCCCCCACCAAGCGACGCCCTGATTTGCCGCGATCCGGCGGATCAGATGTTCATCGACCTGGCCCTCGGTTGCCCGCCGTGCTGGCTCGTTTCGCGCGACAAGGCGTTGCTCGCACTGCGCCGCCGCGCCGCCGCGCGCGGCGTGGTGATCGCCCCGCCGGCGTTGTGGCAGCGCGCGCACGCCGCGTGCCGACCGGCAGCCGAGAGCGACACCGCATGAAAAAGGGCGGCCCGTAGGCCGCCCCGATCGGTCACACCGCGCGCGACATCACTCGGTGGTCTCGCCGCCTCCGGCACCCGCCGCTGCGGCTTGCGCATCGACGTTGGCCAGTTGCGCCGCCGCCAGCTCTTCGGCCTCTTGCAGCGCGATCGCACGACGCTCGGTCTCGTCCATCTCTTCCTTGGTCTTGCGTGCCTGGTGGTACGCCATGCCGGTACCTGCAGGAATCAGGCGACCGACGATGACGTTCTCCTTCAGGCCGCGCAACTCGTCGCGCTTGCCCATGATCGCCGCCTCGGTCAGTACCCGGGTGGTCTCCTGGAAGGAGGCCGCCGAGATGAACGAGTCGGTCGACAGGCTGGCCTTGGTGATGCCCAGCAGCAGGTCGTTGTAGGTGGCCGGCAGCTTGCCTTCGCCACGCAGGCGGTCGTTGGTGTCGAACAGTTCCGAGCGCTCGACCTGCTCGCCGGCGATGTAGTTGGCGTCGCCGGGGTTGGCCACGGCCACGCGACGCAGCATCTGCCGCACGATCACTTCGATGTGCTTGTCGTTGATCTTCACACCCTGCAGGCGATACACGTCCTGCACCTCGTCGACGATGTAGCGCGCCAACTCTTCGACCCCAAGCAGGCGCAGGATGTCCTGCGGATCCGCTGCGCCGTCGACGATCAGCTCGCCCCGGTTCACCACCTGGCCTTCGTGCACCAGGATGTTCTTCTCCTTGGGTACGAGCTCTTCGTAGACCTTGCCATCCGGGTCGGTGATCTGCAGCCGCACCTTGCCCTTGGTCTCCTTGCCGAACGACACCGTGCCGGTGATCTCGGCCAGCGTGCCCTTGTCCTTCGGGCTGCGGGCCTCGAACAGCTCGGCCACCCGCGGCAAGCCGCCGGTGATGTCGCGCGTCTTCTGGCCTTCGACCGGGATGCGCGCCAGCACCTCGCCGGGCGCGAGGTCTTGCCCGTCGCGGATCTGGATCAGCGAGCCCACCGGGAAGCCGATCGTCACCGAGTGGTCGGTGCCGGGGATCTTGACCTCCTGCGCCATGCTGTCGAGCAGCTTGACCTGCGGGCGCACGACCTTGGTCGCGCCGCGGCGCTTCGGGTCGATGACCACCAGTGTCGACAGGCCCGTGACCTCGTCGACCTGCTTGGCCACCGTGACGCCTTCTTCGACGTTCTCGAACTTCGCGCGACCCGCGAACTCGGTGATGATCGGTCGCGTCAGCGGATCCCACGTCGCGAGCACCGTGCCGGCCTTGATCGACTGATCGGCCTTCACGTTCAAGGTGGCGCCGTACGGCACTTTGTGGCGCTCGCGCTCGCGGTGGTGGCTGTCGAGGATGATCACCTCACCGGAGCGCGCGATCACCACCAGCTCGCCCTTGGCACTGGTCACGTAGCGCATCGTGGTGTTGAAGCCGACGATGCCGTCGGACTTGGCTTCCACGTTGTTGGCCACCGCCGCGCGCTGCGCTGCGCCACCAATGTGGAACGTGCGCATCGTCAGCTGCGTGCCCGGCTCGCCGATCGACTGCGCGGCGATCACACCGACCGCCTCGCCGACGTTGACCAGCCCGCCGCGACCCAGATCGCGGCCATAGCACTTGGCGCAGATGCCGAAGCGCGTTTCGCAGGTGAGCGGCGTGCGCACCTTGACCTCGTCGACGCCGGCGTTCTCGATATCGTCGAGCGCCTCTTCGTCGAGCATGGCGCCGGCATCCACGATGACCTGCTGGGTCTCCGGGTGCGGCACGTCGACCGCTGCGACGCGACCGAGGATGCGGTCGCGCAGGCTTTCGATCACCTCACCGCCTTCGACCAGCGCACGCGTCGCAAAGCCGTTGCCGGTGCCGCAATCGTCTTGCGTCACGACCAGGTCTTGCGTCACGTCGACCAGGCGCCGCGTCAGGTAGCCCGAGTTCGCTGTCTTCAACGCCGTGTCGGCCAGGCCCTTGCGGGCGCCGTGCGTGGAGTTGAAGTACTGCAGCACGTTCAGACCTTCGCGGAAGTTGGCCGTGATCGGGGTCTCGATGATCGAGCCGTCCGGCTTGGCCATCAGGCCGCGCATGCCAGCCAGCTGGCGGATCTGCGCCGCTGAACCGCGCGCGCCGGAGTCGGCCATCATGTAGATGGAGTTGAACGACTCCTGCTCCACCTGCTTGCCGTTGCGGTCGAGTACCTTCTCTTTCGAGAGCTGGCTCATCATGACCTTGCCGACTTCGTCGCCGGTCTTGCCCCAGATGTCGACCACCTTGTTGTAGCGCTCGCCGGCGGTGACGAGACCCGAGACGTACTGCTGCTCGATCTCCTTCACTTCCTTCTCGGAGCGCTCGATGATCGCCTTCTTCTCCGGCGGCACCAGCATGTCGTCCACCGCGATGGAGATGCCGGCCTTGGTCGCGAGGCGGAAGCCGTTCTGCAGCAGCTTGTCGGCGAAGACCACGGTCTCCTTCAGGCCGCACTTGCGGAAGGAGATGTTGATCAGCTTGCTGATCTCCTTCTTCTTCAGCGCCTTGTTCAGCACGGTGAACGGCAGGCCCTTGGGCAGGATCTCCGACAGCAGGGCGCGGCCGGCGGTGGTGTCGAACAGCTTGGTCTGCGGCACGAACTGGCCGCTGTCCTTGTCCTTTTCCCACTCCACCAGGCGCACGGCGATCTTGGCGGTCAGTTCGACCACGCCCTGGTCCAGCGCGCGCAGCACTTCGGCAACGTCGGTGAAGACCATGCCTTCGCCCTTGCCGTTG
>DATKJN010000873.1:0-16368 GCA_035543655.1 Burkholderiaceae bacterium
CCGCGAGATGTCGGCCAGCGCGCGCGCCTCGTGGGCATAGGTGGGCAGCTTCAAGGTGGCGAGCCGCCGCAGCTGCTGCGGCGCATTGCCGTGTCGCCAAACCAGCACCAGATCGGGCTGCAGCGCGGCGATGCGCTCGAGATCGAGCATCGCGCTGTCGCCGACCAATGGCAGCTGGCGTGCCGCCTCGGGAAAGTCGGCGTGCGCCACCGTGCCGACCACGCGGTCGCCGGCGCCGACCGCGAACAGCAGCTCGGTGAGGTGGGGTGCCAGGCTGACGATGCGGCGCGCCGGCTGCGGCAGCACCACCGCGTCACCGTTGACGTCGCGCACGCGCACCTCGGCGTGCGCGGCGCCGATGCATGCGCAGGCCAGCAGCAGGCGAGCGATCAAGCAGGCAGGTAGATCCATCGATCGTCGAGCCGTTGACGGCGCAGCGGATGGTCGAACGCGGCCGCGAGCGCCTCGTCGGTCATCACGTCATCGATCGTGCCGGCGCGCGCCTGGCCGTCGGGGCCCAGCAGCAGCGCGTGCGTGGCAAAACGCGCGGCGAGGTTGAGGTCGTGCAATGCCAGCACGCCGGCGTGCGCGCCGTGCTGCACCCATTGGCGCAAATGCGCCAGCAACGCGATCTGGTGCTTCAGGTCGAGGTGCGCCGTCGGTTCGTCGAGCAGCAACAGCGGCACCTGTTGCGCCAACAACGCGGCCACCGCGACACGCTGGCGCTCGCCGCCCGACAGCGTGGTGACGTCGCGTGCGGCGAGTGCGGCCGCGTCCACGGTGGCCAGCGCCTCGAGGGCGATGCGCCGATCGTCGTCGCTGTCACCGAACGACCAGCGGTCGTGGTGCGGGTGGCGCCCGAGCAGCACCACGTCGAGCGCGCGCGCCGAGAAGCTGTCGTGCACGCTTTGCGTCAGCAGCCCGCGCTGGCGCGCGAGTTGTTCGGGTGGTGCGTGAGCGATGTCTTGCCCAAGGCAATGCACCGAGCCCGCGGCGGCTTCGCGCAGCCCGGCCAGCGTGTGCAGCAGCGTGGTCTTGCCGCTGCCGTTGGGGCCGAGCACGCACCACAGCTGGCCGGCGTGCACCCGCAGCGCGAGCTGCGAGACCAGCGTGCGCGCGCCGACGCGCAGCACGAGACCATGCGCCTCCAACAGCACCGTCATCGCGGGCGTCTCAGCAACAGCACGAGGAAACTCGGCACGCCGAGCAGCGCGGTCACCAGTCCCACCGGCAGCTGCTGGGGCGCCACCACCGTGCGGGCGACGGTGTCGGCGAGCACTAGCAAGGCGCCGCCGGCGAGCGCACACGCCGGCAGCAGCACGCGCTGGTCATTGCCGATGGCCAGCCGCAATGCGTGCGGCACGACCAGGCCGACGAAACCCACCGCGCCGCTGGTCGTCACGGCGACCGCGGTGGCCAGCGACGCCAGCACGAACAGGGCGCGACGCAGCGCCTGCACGCGCACGCCGAGCGCTTGCGCCGCAATCGGGCCGCGCAACATCACGTTGAGCGAACGGCCGAGCGGCCACACGCCGAGCGTGAGCACGGCGAGCGTGGCCCAGGCGGCGGCGCCGCCGCTGCCGGAGCTCAGGTCGCCGGCGAGCCAGAACAGCATGCCGCGGATGCGCGCCTCGGGCGCCACGGTGAGCAGCAGCGTGACCCCTGCGGTCCACAGCGCGGCCAGCATCACGCCAGCCAGCAGCAGGCGTGGCGCGCCGCTGCCCGGATCGGCCAGCGACGCGCCAGCGAACTCGCGCCGGGCCAGCGCGAACACGAGCACGGTGGAGGCCAGCGCGCCGCCGAACGCGCCGCCCTGGATCAACAGACCGCCGGCGCCGAGCAACATCGCGCCGAGTGCACCGATCGCCGCGCCGCCGGAGGCGCCCATCACGTACGGATCGGCCAGCGGGTTGCGCAACAACACTTGCATCAGCGCGCCGGCCAGCGCGAGCAATCCGCCAGTGCCGAAGGCGGCGAGCACACGTGGTAAGCGCAACTGGTGCACGATCTGCGCATCGATGCTGCCGTCGGGCACGAACAGCACGCGCAGCAGGTCGAGCGGTGCGATCGCGCGGCTGCCGAGCGCGAGCGACACCGCCAGCGCCGCTGCCGCGAGGGCGGACAGCGCCAGGCCGATGCGCCACGCGCGCGACATGCCGATCGCCTCTAGCGGAACGCCATGTCGACGCTCAGAAAGTACTGCCGCGGCGCCGTGTTGTAGCCCTGCGCGATTTCGTAGTGCTTGTCGGTCGCGTTCACGATGCGTGCTCCCAGCGTCAGGTCGGGACTGAAGCGGTAGTCTGCATGCAGCGTCAGCACGCCATAGCCGCCCATGCGAGTGGCCGGCAGGTTGGCCGCGCTGTCGAAGCGCGCGTCGCTGGCCTGCAGGTCGGCGCCCGCACGCACCGGACCGATGTCGACCGATGCGCCCACGCGGCCATGGTTGCGCGCCCGTCGCACCAGCAGCAGATCGGTGTCGGTGTCGCGCGGGTCCTGGTGGGTCCACTCGAAGTCGGCGCGCCACATGCCGGCCTGGTGGCCGGCGGCAAGCGTGGTGCCCCGGATGCGGGCCCGGTTCACGTTGACCACCGTGGTGAACGTCGGATCCACTGCGATCAAGTCGACGATGCGGTTCTGGAACGCGCCCAGGCTGAAGGTGGTGCCGCCGCTGCTGTAGCGCAGCGCGGCCTCCGCGCCCTTCGAACGCTCCGGCTTCAGGTCAGGATTGCCCGAGAAGCCGAACGACAGCGGGAAGTACAGGTCGTTGAACGTCGGTGCGCGGAACGCCGTGCCGGCCGCCGCCGTGATGCGCCACGCCGGCGTCAACGCATAGCCGGCGCCGACCCGGCCGGTGGTGTGCGTGCCGAACTGCGAGTTGTGGTCGGTGCGCAGCGAGCCTTCGAGCTGCAGCGCATCGAGCGTGGTGCGCCCGCCGGCGAACACCGACGTGATGCGGCGTTCGGTCTGCGTGTAGGCGGTGTCGCTGGTCACGTCTTCGCGCCGCCATTCGGCGCCGGCGATCACGTCGACGGTGCCGAACTTCAGGTCGTTCTGCCAGGTGATCTGGTCCTGGTCGGTGTCGAAGGTGCTCGGGAACGCGCCTTCGGTGTGCAGGTGGTCGCTGCCGCGTGCCAGGCGCACGGTGCTGCGCCAAACATCGCTGATGCGGTCGTCGCTCTCGAGCGCGATGCTCGCCAGCCGCTGCTTGTTGATGTCGTCGCTGCCCAGGCCCGCGTCGAAATGCGTCGTCGCGCGCGTGGCCAGCCCGCGCAGCGTGATGCGGTGGCCTTCGGCCCAGCGGTGTTGCATCCGTGCGTTGAGGTTGACGTTGCGGTACGGGTCATCGTCCGGGTTGAACGAGAACGGATGCGTCGAGTTGGTCGCCGAGAACGCCTCGACGTCGCTGCCGCCCGCGTGCAGCGACCACGAGGTGTCGTCCACCACGCGCCCGATGCCGGCGCTCAGCTCGCGCAAGTGGTCGCTGCCGACGCCCGCCTTGGCGCGGATGCCATCGACCGTGCGGGTGAAGATCTGGATCACGCCGCCGATCGCGTCGGCCCCGTACAGGCTGCTGGCCGGGCCGCGCAGCACCTCGATGCGCTCGATCTGCGACAGCGGCACGTGCTCCAGTGCGTTGGTGCCGGTGGTGGCGGAGTTGACCCGCACGCCGTCGATCAGCAACACCACATGGTTGGTGTTGGTGCCACGCAGGAAGATGCCGCTCACCTGGCCCGGCCCGCCGTTGGCGCTGAGCTCGGCGCCGGCATGGCGCTGCAGCAGTTCGCCGAGGCTGATCGGCCCGGCGCGGGCGATCAGCTCGGCATCGATCACCACCAGGTCGGCGATCAACTGCTCGGCGGTTTGCGGCGCACGCGCCGCCGTCACGACCACGCGCTGCGACGGGTCGGCCGCTGACGCGGCGGAAGACAACAAGGGCAAGGCAATGCCGGCCGCGATCGCGGCCTGGCGAACAGGCAAGGTAGCTTTCACTGAAACGCTCCCGCAGCCAGCGTCCCCGCAGGCTGCATCGGTGGGAATCACCGCTCCAGCCGTGAAGGGACGGAGCGGCGGCCAAGTGCAGCAGGCCGGTATCCGGGCTCATGGGCCGGCGCTCGCAACAACGCGCCTTCAGCGGCCGCCTTCCCACGGGTTTGAGACCCGCAGTGGCATTCGGCCACCTAGGAGATGTGGGGTGCACATCCCGACCCATCGACCGGTGCGGGGGCAGCGCAGGCTTTGTGCATGCATAAACCGCATGCGACGCACCTGCTTCCCGTTTAACCGCGACCCGTCTGACGACGCGACGCGGCACCCGATGCGAGCGCGATCTTAGCCGCGACGCGCGACTAGCCGCGTTTGCAAGGCACTTGAAAGAGTTCGCGCCGGCCGCCGTCGATGCGCGCCGCGGTCAGCGGCCCACCCCACACGCAGCCGGTGTCCAGCGACAGCAACTCGGGCCGCTCGAGCAGGCCCAGGGTCGACCAGTGGCCGAATGCGACCGGCACGCCCTGCGTGCGCCGCGGCGCCACGTCGTACCAGGGTTGATAACCCGGCGGTGCGGCCGCAGCGTTGTCCTTGACGGTGAACTCCATCGTCCCGTCGGCGGTGCAGAAGCGCAGGCGCGTCAACGCGTTGATGATCACGCGCCAGCGGTCCACGCCTTGCAGCCTGTCGTCCCAGCGTGCGGGCAGGTTGCCGTACATCTGCGGCAAAAAGGCATCGAACTGCGCGCTGCGCAGCAGCGCATGCACTTCGTCGGCCAGCGCCAGCGTCTGCTCCGCGCTCCACTGCGGCAGCACGCCGGCGTGCACCAGCAGCCAGCCGTGTGCCCGGTCCGCCACGCGGCAATGGCGCAGCCAGTGCAGCCACGCCTCGCGCCGCGGGTGCGCAAGCACCGCTTGCAGCGTGTCGCTGCGATGCGCCTTCTGAGCGCCGGCGGCCACGGCCAGCAGATGCAAGTCGTGGTTGCCGAGCAGACAGGTGGCTGCACCGCCGAGCGCGACCAGGCGTTGCAGCACGCCGACGCTGTCCGGGCCGCGGTTGACGAGGTCGCCGAGCACGTGCAGCGAGTCACGCGACGGCGAAAACGCGATCTCGGCGAGCAGGCGGTCCAAGGCATCGCTGCAGCCTTGCAGGTCGCCGATCAGGAAGTGCATCAGCGCCCGCCCGGCCGCCCGAAGGGCCCTGAGCGCCCCCGCGGGGGAACGAGCCCGCACCGAGCGAGCGCCTGCGCGCTCGCGAATGGCTGGCGAACGCGTGGCGGCATGCAGGCCGCCAGGCAGCGGACGCAGTGAGTTTGGGGGTCCATGGAACCGATTCTGCTACGCTGGCGGCCCTTGCTCCCCCGGGGCACGCCGTCCACCGCGACGGCGCGCGCCGCTCGATGGACGTTGCGCTTCTCGTCTTCCTGATCCTCCTCAACGCGTTGTTTGCCATGTCGGAGATGGCGCTCACCGCGGCGCGCAAGGCGCGATTGACGGTGATGCTCGAGGCCGGCGAGGCGGGTGCGCAGGCGGCGATCGACCTCCACGACCAGCCGACACGCTGGTTGTCGACCGTGCAGATCGGCATCACATCGATCGGCATCCTCAACGGCATCGTCGGCGACGCCGCCTTCTCGGCGCCGCTGTCGAGCTGGCTGCATGGTGAAATGCACGTGCCGCCGAAGGTGGCCGAGATCAGCGCCACCGCGCTGGTCGTGCTGATCATCACCTTCCTCACCATCATCTTCGGCGAGCTGGTGCCCAAGCGGCTCGGCCAGATGTTTCCCGAGACCATCGCGCGCCATGCGGCGCGGCCGATGGAGTGGCTGTCGAGCGCGACGCGGCCGTTCGTCTGGCTGCTGTCGTTCTGCACCGAGACGGTGTTGCGTGTGTTCGGCTTGCGCGACTTGGGGCAGCGGTCGGTGACCGAAGAAGAAATCGCCGCCAGCCTCGAAGAGGGCGTGGATGCCGGTGTGATCGAGGAGCACGAACACCAGATGGTGCGCAACGTGTTCCGCCTCGACGAGCGCCAGATCGGTTCGATGATGATCCCGCGCAACGAGATCGCGTGGATCGAGGCCGACGCACCACTCACCGAGGTGCTGGGCATCATCTCCGAGAACGCGCACTCGCGCTTTCCGGTGTGCCGCGGCGGGCTCGACGAAGTGCTCGGCGTGCTGCCGGCGCAGCGGCTGCTGGCACCGCTGGCCGCCGGCCAGGCGCCGGCGCTCACCGAGCTGCTGCAGGCGCCGGTGTTCGTGCCCGAGACCTTGTCGGGCATGGAACTGCTGGAGCATTTCCGCGTGTCGGAGGCGCAACTGGTGTTCGTGGTCGACGAGTACGGCGCCGTGCAAGGCGTGATCACCGTGCGCGACGTGCTGGAGGCGATCACCGGGGAGTTCGCGCCGCCGAGCGCCGACAATGCGTGGGCGGTGCAACGCACCGACGGCAGTTGGCTGATGGACGGCCTGATCCCGGTGCCCGAGCTGAAGGACCGCCTGGAGCTGAGAGGGCTGCCCGAAGAGGACCGCGGCCGCTACAACACGCTGGCTGGCATGATCATGCTGCTGCTCGGGCGCCTGCCGAACACCACCGACCACGTGGATTGGGAAGGATGGCGCTTTGAAGTGGTCGACCTCGATGGCAAGCGCGTCGACAAAGTGCTCGTGACGCAGCGGCCGGAACAAGCAGCGGAAGCCGAAACCGAATGATCCATCCCGAATTGCACGGCAGTCCCGTCGCACTCGACCGCCTGCAGGACCGTGGGCTGCGATTGCGGCGCGACGGTGACGACAACGCGCGCTTCGCGGCACTCAACTCGATGTTCATCGTCGCCGGCGAAGTGGGCGAGGCCTGCAAGGAGTACCCGGTGGTGTGGATCGAAGCCGGCACCGACGCCAATGGCGTGCGCCAGGTCGCGCCGATTGCCGTCTTCGGTCTGGCCAAGGGACAGAACCTCTGCCTCGAGGGCGGCGCGTGGCGCACGGCTTACCTGCCGGTGTTGCTGCGCATGTACCCGTTCGCGCTGGCCCGTTCGGGCGACGTGCAGTACGCGATCTGCCGCGACGGCCGCAGCTCGCGCCTGTCGCTCGACGACGGCGAGCCGCTGTTCGAGGCCGACGGCACGCCGACCGCGCTCACGCTGGACATCCAGCGCCAGCTCGAGCAGGTGGAGATGGAAGTCGAGCGCACACGCCTGATGGGCCTGGAGCTGCTGCGGCTCGACCTGCTGCGCGAGATGCGCTTTCAAGCCACGCTGCCCGAGGGCGGATCGGTAGGCGCCGACGGCTTTCTCACCGTCGACGAGAAGCGCTTCGCCGAACTGCCCGACGCCGAGTTGCCAAAGATGCACAGGAGCGGGCTGCTGAGACTGGTGCATGGGCACCAGTCGTCGTTGTCCAACATGCGACGGCTCGCGCAATGGCATGTGCAACGCAACGGCGCCGCGCCGACGGGGGCCACCCCATGAACACGACCTTGCGCCTCGATGACACGCACGACCCGGCGCTGAAGAGCTGGGTCGAATCGGCCAACGCGCCGGACGCCGACTTCCCGTTGCAGAACCTGCCGTTCGGACGCGTGCGCAAGCGTGGCAGCAACGAGCCGTGGCGCATCGGCGTGGCAATCGGCGAGCAGGTGCTGGATCTGAAGCTGGCGCTGTCGCAATGCCCATGGCCGCGCGACGTCGAGCCCTTGCTGCAGGCGCTGGCCGCGGGCGACCTGCGCGAGCTGATGCAGCGCGGCGGCGTGGCGCGGCGCCAGGTGCGCGCCGCGTTGTCGCGCGCGCTGCGCGAAGGCAGCGACCAGGCACCCTTTCTCGAGCTGTGCCTGGTGAAGCAGGCCGACATCGAGCTCGCGCTGCCGTGTCGCATCGGCGAGTACACCGACTTCTACACCGGCATCCACCATGCCACCAACGTCGGCAAGCAGTTCCGCCCCGACAACCCGCTGCTGCCCAACTACAAGTGGGTGCCGATCGGCTACCACGGCCGCGTGTCGTCGATCGGCGTCAGTGGACAGCGGGTGCATCGGCCGCGCGGCCAGCTGATGCTGCCCGATGCCAAGGCGCCGGTGTTCGATGTGGCGCGCCGGCTCGACTACGAGCTCGAGCTCGGCGTGCTGGTGGGCGGCGGCAACCCCGACGGCACGCCGTTGTCGATGGCGCAGGCCGAAGACGACTGGTTCGGCATGGTGCTGCTCAACGACTGGTCGGCGCGCGACATCCAGGGCTGGGAATACCAGCCGCTCGGGCCGTTTCTGTCGAAGAACTTCGGCACCACGATCTCGCCGTGGGTGGTCACGCAGGAAGCCTTGGCGCCGTTTCGCCAACCATTCGCCCATCCCGACGGCGACCCGCAGCCGCTGCCGTACCTCGATTCCGACGCCAACCGCGCGCATGGCGCGATCGACATCGCGCTGCAGGCGTGGCTGCACACCGAAACCATGCGCGAGCATGGCCTGCCGCCGCACCGGCTGTCGCAATCGAACTTCCGCGACGCCTACTGGACGGTGCCGCAACTGCTGGCCCACCACAGCTGCAACGGCTGCAACCTGGGCCCGGGCGACCTGCTGGGCACCGGCACGCAGTCGGGACCGTCGCCGGGCCAGGGTGGCTCGATGCTCGAGTTGAGCGCAGGCGGCAAGCAGCCGATCGCGCTGCCGAACGGCGAAACGCGCAGCTTTCTCGCCGACGGCGACACCGTGATCCTGCGCGCGTTTTGCGCGCGCGAAGGCGCCCGGCGCATCGGGTTTGGCGAGTGCGCCGGGACGGTGTTGCCCGCTCGTTAGGCGATCGTCAGGCGGGCGCGGTCAGCGCCTCGTGCACGCCCATCGTCGCCACGCATGCGCGCGCCGCTTCGCGGCCCTTGGTCACGAGGTGCTCGCCGAAGAACCGGGAGTGCACGTCGTGCTCGTGGAACTGCTGCGGCGTGAGCACCATCGACAGCACCGGCACGTCGGTGTCGAGCTGCACGCGCATCAGGCCGTCGATCACCGCAGCGGCCACGAACTCGTGGCGATAGATGCCGCCATCGACCACCAGCGCACACGCCACCACGGCGCCATAACGCCGCGTGCGTGCGAGCTGCTGCGCCAGCAGCGGGATCTCGAAGGCGCCCGGCACGTCGTGGCTGTCGACTTCACTGCGTTCGACGCCGAGCTGCGCGAGCTCGTCGAGCAGCGCGTCGCGCCCGCGCGCCACCAGCTCGGCATGCCAGCCGGCGCTGATGACGGCCACGCGCGTGCCGCGCACGCCGGGGAGGGGAAAGGACTTGGGGTACTGATTCATGGTGTGACTCCAAACAAGGGGCTACCTGAATCAGGGCGCACGAGCGCAACGCCGACACGCACTGCTGCACGCAATGCGGCCGACGCCGTGTCGCGCTCTCTTTCATCCGGACTGTGACCGTCGGCCCTGGAATCGCACCAGATCTGCTGACCCTGCGTTCGGGTGAACGCAGGCGCTCGCGGGCTTGGGCGCCAAGTGCACGCCTTTACCGCCGGTGGGGACTTCCACCCCGCCCTGAGAACGCTGCCGGCACTCGGGAGCACCGGCCGCGTCAGTCTAGCGCGGACGTCCAGCGGCGTTGTCCCGGCAGCGACAAAGCCGCGATGGGTGGCTGCCCACCGATGCGCTTCGGGTCAGTGCCGTCATGCCGTTCCGGAATATCTGCTAGTGTCAGCCGACGCTCGCCGGGCGCCGAATGGCGCGCACACAATCCCGCCGGCACCGGCGCTTCGGGCCTTCGACAACGGAGACAACACAGATGAGCATCACCCGCCGCCCGCTGCTGGTCTTGGGCTTGGCCGTGCTGACCGCTCCCGCGGCGATGGCGCAGGACACCGTGAAGATCGGCCTGATCCTGCCGATGACCGGGCAGCAGGCGTCGACCGGCCGCCAGATCGAAGCCGCCGTCAAGCTGTGGCAGGCGCAGAACGGCAACAAGGCCGGCGGCAAGACCGTCGAGATCGTCCTGAAAGACGATGCCGCTGTGCCCGACACCACGCGCCGCCTGGCGCAGGAGTTGGTGGTCAACGACAAGGTCACCGTGCTGGCGGGCTTCGGGGTCACGCCGGCGGCGATGGCCACCGCGCCGATCGCCACCCAGAGCAAGACGCCGATGGTGGTGATGGCGGCCGGCACGTCGGCGATCACCGAAGCGTCGCCGTTCATCGTGCGCACCAGCTTCACGCTGCCGCAAGCCACGGTGCCGATCGCCGAGTGGGCGGCCAAGAACGGCGTCAAAAAGGCGGTGTCGTTGGTGGCCGACTTCGGGCCTGGCTTCGACGCCGAGAAGTTCTTCGATTCACAGTTCCGGCTCAACGGCGGCGAGGTGCTCGAGAAGCTGCGCACGCCGCTGCGCAGCCCCGACTTCGCGCCGGTGCTGCAGAAGGTGCGTGACCTGAAGCCCGATGCGCTGTTCGTGTTCCTGCCGTCGGGGCAGGGCGCGCAGTTCATGAAGCAGTTCGGCGAGCGCGGCCTCGACAAGGCCGGCATCAAGCTGATCGCCACCGGCGACGTCACCGACGACGACCAGCTCAACGACATGGGCGACGTCGCGCTCGGCGTGATCAATTCGCACCACTACTCGGCCGCGCACCCGAGTGCCGCCAACAAGAAGTTCGTCGATGCCTTCCAGGCGGCCAACAAGTTCCGCCCCAACTTCATGGCGGTGGGCGGCTACGACGGCATGCGGGTGATCTACAACGCGCTCAACGCGACCAAGGGGCAAGGCGGCGAGGCGCTGCTCAACGCGATGAAGGGCCAGCTGTTCGAAAGCCCGCGCGGCCAGGTGTTGATCGATGCGCAGACGCGCGACATCGTGCAGGACATCTACATCCGCAAGGTCGAGCGCAAGGACGGCCAGTTGTGGAACGTGGAGTTCGACGTGCAGAAGGCCGTCAAGGACCCGGGCAAAGCGAAGTAGCCGGCTGGTTCTTCAGCGCGCCACCGGCCGGCTGCTGCGTCGACGACAGCCGGCCCTAGTTTGTTCGATGACGTGCCTCGCTAGCCTCCGATGCTGACCCTGCTGTTCGACGGCGTCGCCTATGGCATGCTGCTGTTCATCCTGGCGCTCGGCCTGGCCGTGACGATGGGGCTGATGAATTTCATCAACCTCGCGCATGGCGCGTTCGCGATGGCCGGCGGGTACATCCTGATCGTGCTGATGCAGCGGCACGGCTGGCCGTTTCTCGCCTGCCTGCCGGTGGCCTTCGTGCTGACCGCCGCGGCCGGTGCGCTGCTCGAACGCACACTGTACCGGCCGATGTACGGCAAGCCGCACCTCGATCAGGTGCTGTTCTCGATCGGCCTCACCTTCATGGCGGTGGCCGCCGTGGACTACCTCGTCGGCTCGTCGCCGCAGACGGTGCAACTGCCGGCATGGCTGCGCACGCGCTTCGAGGTGGGCAGCGGCCCGTGGCAGCTCGGCATGGGTGCGTACCGGTTGTTCATCGTTGCAGTGTGCGTGGCGCTGGCGCTTGGCCTGCAGGCGATCCTGGCGCGCACGCGCTTCGGCAGCCGCTTGCGCGCCGCGGTCGACGACCCACGCGTCGCCGCCGGCCTCGGCATTCCGGTGAACCGCGTGTTCTTGATGACGTTTGCAGTCGGCTCGGGGCTCGCGGGGCTCGGCGGCGCGCTCGGCGCCGACATCCTCGGGCTCGATCCGACGTTCCCGCTCAAGTTCATGGTGTATTTCCTGATCGTCTGCGCGGTCGGCGGCACCAGCTCGATCACCGGCCCGCTGGTCGCCGCGCTGGTGCTCGGCATCGCCGACGTGATGGGCAAGTACTACGTGCCCAAGCTCGGCGCCTTCATCGTCTATGTGCTGATGATCGCCATCCTGCTGTGGCGCCCGCAGGGCTTGTTCTCTCGGCAGGGGGCGCGATGAGCGCATTGACGGTTGGCACCCGTCTGCTCGCGCCATCGCGCTGGCGCGTGTGGGAGATCCTGGCCTGGCTCGCGATCGCCGCCACGCCGCTGCTGCTCGGCGGGCATGCGCCGCTGATCAACGAGGTCGCGATCCTGGCGCTGTTCGCGCTGTCGCTCGACCTGATCCTCGGTTATGCCGGCATCGTGTCGCTCGGCCACGTGGCGTTCTTCGGCGCCGGTGCGTACGGCGCGGCGTTGTTCGCCAAACACGTGATGCCCGACCCGCTCGTCGGCCTGGCGGTCGGCACCGCGGCCGGGGCGCTGCTCGGCGCGCTGACCAGCCCGATGATCGTGCGCGGCACCGACCTCACACGGCTGATGGTCACGATGGGCGTGGCGCTGGTGCTGCTCGAGTTGGCCAACAAGTTCGACCACATCACCGGCGGCATCGACGGCATGCAAGGGTTGGTGATCGGCCCGCTGCTCGGGCGCTTCGAGTTCGACCTGAGCGGGCGCGTGGCGTCGGTGTATTCGCTCGTGGTGTTGTTCATCGCCTTCCTGATCGCCCGCCGAGTTGCGCATTCGCCGCTCGGCATGTCGCTGCAAGCCTTGCGCGACAACCGGCTGCGCGTGACGGCGATCGGCCTGTCGGTGCAGGCCCGCCTGGGTGCGGTGTACACCCTCGGCGCGGCGCTGGCCGGTGCCGCCGGTGCGCTGCTGACGCAGACCACCGGCTTCGTGTCGCTCGACGTGCTCGAGTTCCACCGCAGTGCCGACGTGATGCTGATGGTGGTGATCGGCGGCGCCGGCTGGCTCTGGGGCGCGCTGATCGGCGCGCTGGTGTTCCGCGTGATGCACGACTTCCTGTCGGGCATCACGGCGCAGTACTGGACGTTCTGGATCGGCCTGTTCCTCGTGGTGTTGATGCTGGTCGGGCGCGAGCGCCTGTTCCGTCCGTGGACCTGGTGGCGCCGAAGGGGCACGTCATGAGCGAGGTCGTGCTGCGCACCGACGCGCTGGTCAAGCGCTTCGGCGGCATCACCGCCACCGATCACGTGACGATGGCGGTGCAGCGCGGTGCGCGCCATGCCCTGATCGGGCCCAACGGTGCCGGCAAGACCACGTTGATCAACCTGCTCACCGGCATGTCGCCGCCGACGTCGGGTCGCGTCTGGCTCGGCGCGCGCGACGTCACCGGCATGAGCGCGCACGCGCGCGTGGGCCTCGGGCTGGTGCGCACCTTCCAGATCAACCAGCTGTTCGCGTCGCTCACACCGCTGCAAAGCCTGGCGGTCGCGGTGGCGAGCCGCGTCGGCGCGGCGTGGCGTTGGTGGCAGCCGGTGGGCCGCGACGCGGCGATCGCGGCCGAGTGCGACGCGCTGCTGAACCAGTTTCGCTTGAGCGATCACGCCGACCAGCCGACACGCGAGCTGCCCTATGGCAAACGCCGTCTGCTCGAAATCGGGCTCGCGGTGGCGCTGAAACCGAGCGTGCTGCTGCTCGACGAGCCGGCGGCCGGCGTGCCGGCCAACGAGCGCAAGGACATCCTCGACACCGTGGCCGCACTGCCGGCCGACGTGTCGGTGCTGCTGATCGAGCACGACATGGACATGGTGTTCAGCTTCGCGCGGCGCATCACGGTGCTGGTCAACGGCGCGGTGCTGACCGAAGGCGCACCGGAGGCGATCGCGGCCGATCCGCAGGTGAGGGCGGTGTACCTCGGTGATGCCCATGCGGCCGCGGCGCATGGCCGCGGCGGTGCGCATGCCACGGGAGCCGCGCATGGCTGATCGGCTGCTCGAGGTCGAGGGATTGCGCTGCGGCTACGGCGAGGCCGTGGTGCTGAGCGGCGTGGGTTTTGTGCTGAGTGCCGGCCGCTCGCTCGCGCTGCTGGGGCGCAACGGCACCGGCAAGACCACGTTGA
Source organism: Burkholderiaceae bacterium (assembly GCA_035543655.1). GTDB lineage: Bacteria > Pseudomonadota > Gammaproteobacteria > Burkholderiales > Burkholderiaceae_C > JAEUPI01. The sequence goes on from DATKJN010000873.1 coordinate 13,778, forward strand.
TCGACACGCTGGTCGGCGTGACGCGACGCCATGCCGGGCGCATCGTGCTGGCGGGGCGCGAGATCCACACGCTGCCATCGCACGAGCGCGCCGCCGCGGGCATCGGCTGGGTGCCGCAGGAGCGCAACATCTTCAAGTCGCTCACGGTGGAAGAAAACCTGAGCGCGGTGGCGCGCCCGGGCCCGTGGACCGCGCAGCGCGTGTTCGAGCTGTTTCCGCGCCTGGCCGAGCGCAAGCGCAACCTCGGCACGCAGCTGTCGGGCGGCGAGCAGCAGATGTTGGCGTTCGGTCGTGCGCTGGTGCTGAACCCGAAACTGCTGCTGCTCGACGAGCCGCTCGAAGGCCTGGCGCCGCTGATCGTCGCCGAGCTGCTGGCGGCGATCGCGCGCGTGGCGCGCGAAGAGGGCTTGTCGTCGATCGTCGTCGAGCAGCACCCGCACCTGGTGCTGAAGGTGACCGACGAGGCGATCGTGCTCGACCGCGGTGGCATCGCCTACCGCAACAGCAGCGCCGCACTGCTGGCCGACCCGACGCCGCTCGACGCGTGGCTCGGCGTGTCGGCGGGCGTCTGACAGTCACGTCCGACCCACGGAGGCCTCGATGCAAAACCACCCGCTCGTGCTCGGCATCGGTCGTCGTCGTGTGCTGGGTGCCATGGCGGTGTCGGTGGTGCCCATCGGCGCGCGCGCGCAGAGCGACTTTCCGAACCGGCCGCTGAAGATCGTCGTGCCACAGCCACCCGGTGGCGGCTTCGACTTCGTCGGGCGCACGCTGGCCGATTCGCTGCAGCGTGCGCTCGGCCAATCGGTGGTGGTGGAGAACCGGCCCGGCTCGGGCACGCTGGTGGGCACCGATGCGGCGGCGAAGGCCGCGCCCGACGGCCACACGCTGCTGGTGGCTTCGGTGTCGAACCTGGTGCTCAACGTCGGGCTGTACCCGAGCCTGCCGTACGAGCCGCAGCGCGACTTCGAGCCGATCGGAGTCGCGGTGGCCTACAGCTACACGCTGATGGGCCGCAAGGACCTCGGCCTCGACACGCTTGCCGACGTGCTCAAGCAGGCCAAGGCCAAGCCGCGTGCGCTGACGTATGCGTCGGCCGGCAACGGTTCGGGGCAGCACGTGCTGGCCGCGGCCACCTGGCACTCCGCCGGCGTGGAGCTGGTGCATGTGCCGTACCGGGGCGCGCAGGCGGCTTACCAGGACCTGATCGGTGGCCGGGTCGACCTGTTCTTCGACCTCGCGCCGACCGCACGCACGCAGATCGGCGCTGGCACGGTGAAGGCGCTGGCCACCAGCGGCGCACAACGCAACCCGATGCATCCCGACGTGCCGACCTTGCGCGAAGGCGGCGTCGATCTCGAGCTCGAATCGTGGTTCGGTCTGTTCGCGCCCGCGCGCACGCCGCCCGCGGCGCTCACACGCCTGCGCGACGAGTTGCTGCGCACGGCGCGCTCGAGCGAGGTGCAGGCCGTGTTCAGCAACGCCGGCGGCCGGCCGCTGGCGTTGAATGCCGACGACGCGCGCGCGCTGCTGGCGCGCGACCTGCAGCGCTGGGTGCCGTTGGTGCGCGCCGCAGGCCTGAAAGCCGAGTGAACGCCCCACCCCCGAAGCGGCCTAGCGGCCGCCTCCCCCTCCAGGGGGCGACGCCAGCGGACCGGCGAAGCCGGATCCGCGGCGTCCGCTTGACACAGATGCCGACGAGCGCGTGTGCAGCGCTACTTGGCTGGTACAGCCATGCGTTTCACTGCTTCGATCCACGGCTCGATCGCGGCCATCTGCGCGGTGACGAACTTGCGCGTGGCCTCATCGGTGCACTGGCCGCTGGCGTCGAACTTGCTCGCCGCGCTGCCGACGAACACCTCGGGCTTGATGAGCGTCATCGCGTTGACGAACAGCAGCACCTTGCGCAGGTCGTACTGCACGCGCGCACCGCCCACCGGCCCGGCGCTGGCGGTGAGGATCGCCACCGGCTTGCCGGCGAACGGCTGGTCTTCGCCGCGGCTCAGCCAGTCGATCACGTTCTTCAAGCCGCCCGGGATCGAGAAGTTGTATTCCGGCGTGACGATCAGGATGCCATCGGCCTTGCGCACCTGCTCGCGCAAGCCCGCCACGACCGGTGGCATGCCTTTGGCCAGCAGGTCGCCGTCGAACACCGGCACGTCACGCCATTCGAGCGCCTGCAGTTTCATCGACGCCGGCATCACGCTCTCGGCCAGGCGCATCAGCATGCGGTTGTACGACGCGGCGCGCAGACTGCCGCAAAGGCCCACGATGTTCGGCATCTTCAGTTCCCAGGAGCGAAGTGCTGCATTGTGGCCCGTCCACCATGCCTACGTTTAGCATCGGGATTCGACCGGAGACTTTCACCATGACCCAGCGCCACACCCCACCGTTTCGCGCCGACCACGTCGGCAGCTTCCTGCGACCGTCGTATCTGCTGCAAGCGCGAGAGCAGAAAGCCAACGGCGAGATCAGTGCCGAACAACTGCGCGCGGTCGAGGACAAGGCGATCGCCGAGATCGTCAAGTTCCAGGCCGACGTGGGCCTGCCGTCGATCACCGATGGCGAGTTCCGCCGCACCTACTTCCACA
>DATKJN010000874.1:0-4451 GCA_035543655.1 Burkholderiaceae bacterium
CGGCGCGATGGCACGCGCGAAATAGCGGCTGGCCTGCTCGCACAGGTAAGAGACCTCCTGCGCATCGGCGCGCGCGGTGCCGGGGTCGTCGTGGCACTCGACGTCGGTGGTGCCGATCAGCGTGAAGTCGCCTTCGTACGGGATCGCGAAGATGATGCGCCCGTCGGCGTTCTGGAAGATGTAGGCGTGTTGGTGCTCGAACATCTTCGGCACCACGATGTGGCTGCCTTTCACCAACCGCAGCGCCTTGCGAGCGGGCCAGTCGAGCTGCTGCTGCAGGAAGGCCGCCGCCCAGGGACCGGTGGCGTTGACCAGTGCGCGTGCCGTCACGCTGTGCACGGCGCCGTCGGCGCGCGTCAACTCGGCGCGCCAGCGTCCGTTGACCCAGCGCGCCCGCTCGCAGCGGCAGCGGGTGAGCACGTGCGCGCCGCGCTGGCGCGCGTGCATGGCACACAACACCACGAGGCGCGCGTCGTCGACCCAGCCGTCGGAGTACTCGAAGCCGCGACGAAACTGCGGCTTCAGCGCATGGCCCGCGGGATGCCGGGTCAGGTCGATCGCATGCGAGCCGGGCAGCCACTCGCGCCGGGCCAGGTGGTCGTAGAGAAACAGCCCCGCGCGGATCATCCACACCGGGCGCATCGACGGATCGTGCGGCATCACGAAGCGCAGCGGCCGCATGATGTGCGGCGCGCTCTGCAGCAGCACCTCGCGCTCGGCCAAGGCCTTGCGCACGAGCGAGAACTCGTAGTGCTCGAGGTAGCGCAGCCCGCCGTGGATCAATTTGGTCGACGACGACGAGGTGTGCGACGCCAGGTCGTGTTGTTCGACGAGCAGCACCGACAGCGCACGACCGGCCAGGTCGCGCGCCACGCCTGCACCGTTGATGCCCCCGCCCACCACCAGCACATCGACGTCTTGCGGGGTCAGCAAGTCTCCTCGCATGTTTTCGTTTTGATTCGAATAGATTCGTTTTAGCGGAATCCGCGCGCATCCACAAGCGGGCAAGTCTCAGCCCGGCGGGCCGCCGGCGTGGCCTACGCTCGGGTCGTTTCGCGCGCGCGGCGCACGCGCGCGCACACACCTGAGGCACCACGAGACACAAACGAAAACGCCGGGGCAATGACCGCTCGAACCGCATCGAAGCGCGCCGCCGCGCGCGGCTTCACACCGAATCCGCGCCAGAGCGAACTGCTGGCGGCTGTGCGCGAGCAGGGCGTGATGACGGTGGAGGCGATGTCCGAACGTTTCGGCGTCACGCTGCAGACCGTGCGGCGCGATGTCGGGCTGCTGGCCGATGCCGGCATGCTGGCGCGATACCACGGCGGCGCACGCATCCCGAGTTCGACCACCGAGAACATCGGCTACGGCCAGCGCCAGCACCTCAACGAGCAGGCCAAGCGCCAGATCGCGCGCGCGGTGGCGAGGGCGGTGCCGGCTGGCAGTTCGATGATCATCAACATCGGCACCACCACCGAAGCGGTGGCGCGCGAACTGCTGCACCACAAGGGCCTGCGCGTCATCACCAACAATCTCAACGTGGCGGCCATCCTGTCGGACAACCCCGACTGCGAGGTGATCGTCGCCGGCGGCCTGGTGCGTGGTCGCGATCGCGGCATCATCGGCGAGGCGACGGTGGAGTTCATCCGCCAGTTCCGTGTCGACATCGGCCTGATCGGCATCTCGGGCATCGAGGCCGACGGCTCGCTGCGCGACTTCGACTACCGCGAGGTCAAGGTGGCACGCACGATCATCGAACAGTCACGCCAGGTGTGGCTGGCCGCCGACCACAGCAAGTTCAACCGCCCCGCGATGGTCGAACTCGCGCGACTCGATCAAGTGGACACGCTGTACACCGATCGCGCGCCGCCCGACGCCTTCGAGCCGCTGCTGGCCGAGGCCAACGTGCAGTGCATCGTGGCCGAGTGATCCGGGGGCGCGCTACATGCCTGCGTAGTTCGGTCCGCCGCCGCCTTCGGGCGTGACCCAGACGATGTTCTGCAAAGGATCCTTGATGTCGCAGGTCTTGCAGTGCACGCAGTTCTGCGCATTGATCTGCAAGCGCTCGCCGCCGCCTTCGGCGGCCACGAACTCGTAGACGCCCGCCGGGCAATAGCGGCTCTCGGGGCCGGCATAGGTCGCGAGGTTGACCTTCACCGGGATCGTCGGATCCTTCAGCGTCAGGTGCGCGGGCTGGTCTTCTTCGTGGTTGGTGTTGCTGATGAACACCGACGCCAGGCGGTCGAAGGTGAGCTTGCCGTCGGGCTTGGGGTAATCGATCTTCTGGCACTGCGCCGCCGGCAGCAGCGCCTCGTGGTCGCCCTGGGTGGTGTGCAAGGTCCATGGCGGATTCGCCACGCCGATCTTGGGCAGCAGCCAGTGCTCGATCCCGGTCATCAACTGCCCGAGCAGCTTGCCTTTTTTGAACCAGGCCTTGAAGTTGCGCGATTGCTGCAGTTCGTCGTTGAGCCAGCTCGCTTCGAACGCCGCCGGATAGGCGCTCAGTTCGTCGAGCGAACGGCCGGCTGCCAGCGCATCGTGCAGCGCCTGCGCGCACAGCATGCCGCTCTTGATCGCCGCATGGCTGCCCTTGATGCGCGCTGCGTTCAGATATCCCGCATCGCAGCCGACCAGCGCGCCGCCGGGGAACACGGTCTTCGGCAGTGCCTGCGGCGTGCCGTTGTTGATGGCGCGCGCGCCGTAGCCGATGCGTTTGCCGCCTTCGATGTGCGCGCGGATCGCCGGGTGCGTCTTCCAGCGCTGCATCTCGTCGAACGGGCTCAGGTAGGGGTTCGAGTAGTCCAGCCCGATCACGAAGCCGAGGGTCACCTTGTGGTCGGCCAGGTGGTAGAGAAAGCCGCCGCCGAAGGCATCGGTCATCGGCCAGCCGGCGGTGTGCACCACCAGACCCGGCTTGGCCTTGTCGGCCGGCACTTCCCACAGCTCCTTCACGCCGATCGCGAAGGTCTGCGGGTCTTTGCCTTCGTTCAGCTTGAACTGCTTGAGCAGTTGCCGGCCGAGGTGGCCGCGCGCACCTTCGGCGAACACGGTGTATTTGCCGTGCAACTCCATGCCGAGCTGAAAACCCTCGTGCGGCTCGCCATCCTTGCCCACACCCATGTTGCCGGTGGCCACGCCTTTCACGCGCCCCTGTTCGTCGTAAAGCACCTCGGCGGCAGCAAAGCCCGGGAAGATCTCGACGCCGAGCGACTCGGCCTGCTGCGCCAGCCACTTCACCACGTGGCCGAGTGCGACGACATAGCAGCCGTCGTTGTGCAGGTTGCGCGGCACCAGCCAATCGGGCGTGCGGGTGGCGCCGGTCGCCGACAGGAACAGCACGTCGTCGCCGGTCACGGGCTGCTCCAGCGGCGCGCCCAGTTCCTTCCAGTCCGGGAACAGCTCGTTCATCGCGCGCGGGTCCATCACCGCGCCCGACAGGATGTGCGCGCCGGGTTCGGAGCCTTTCTCGAGCACCACCACCGACACCTCGCGCTGCGCCTTTGCGGCGAGTTGCTTCAGGTGGATGGCCGTGGCCAGCCCGGCAGGGCCGGCGCCGACGACCACCACGTCGTATTCCATCGTCTCGCGCGGGCCGTGCTGTTGGAGGACTTCTTGCGGCGTCATCGACGCTCCTTCGATGCGGACGACAACGGCCCGCGAAGCGCGCGCATTTTAGAGGCGATGCGCGCGTCGGCGAGACACCGAGGCCTGTCGCCCGCGTGCTATCGTTTCTCGCCGACGAGCGGCGCGGCGTGTGCGTCGACGAGCGGCATGAGGAGCAGCGCGTGAGCTACAACATCGATCTGTCCGGCCGGGTCGCCTTGGTGACCGGAGCATCCAGCGGCCTGGGCACGCAGTTCGCGCGCACGCTCAGCCGGGCTGGCGCCGCGGTGGTGCTCGCTGCGCGACGCATCGAGCGTCTGAAGACGCTGCGTGCCGAGCTCGAAGCCGAGGGCGGCGATGCACACGTGGTGCCGTTGGACGTGACCGACCACCATGGCATCCGCGCCGCGGTGGCGCACGCCGAGACGGAGATGGGCGCGATCGACATCCTGGTCAACAACTCCGGCGTCAGCGTGTCGAACAAGCTGGTCGAGGTGACGCCAGAGGACTACGACCACATCATGAACACCAACACGCGCGGTGCGTTCTTCGTCGCGCAGGAGGTGGCCAAGCGCATGATCGCGCGCCAGCGTGGCGCCGCGCCCGGCACCTTCACCGGCGGGCGCATCGTCAACATCGCGTCGATGGCCGGCCTCAAGGTGGTGGGCCAGCTCGGCGTGTATTGCATGAGCAAGGCCGCGGTCGTGCACATGACACGCGCGATGGCGCTCGAGTGGGGGCGCTACGGCATCAACGTGAACGCGATCTGCCCGGGCTACATCGACACCGAGATCAACCACCACCACTGGCAGACCGACAACGGCCAGAAGCTGATCAACATGCTGCCG
>DATKJN010000875.1:0-3547 GCA_035543655.1 Burkholderiaceae bacterium
CAAGTACTTCTTCTTCTGCGCCTCGCTGCCGTTGCGGTGGATCTGGTTCACGCACAGGTTGGAGTGCGCGCCGTAGCTCAGGCCCACCGACGCGCTGGCGCGGCTGATCTCCTCCATCGCGACGATGTGCGCCAGGTAGCCCAGCGCGGTGCCGCCGTAGGTTTCCTGCACAGTCAAACCCATCACGCCGAGTTCGCCAAGCTTGCGCCACAGGTCGGCCGGGAACTCGTTGGCACGGTCGATCTCCGCCGCCCGCGGCGCGATCTCGTTCTGCGCAAAGGCGCGCACCGCGTCGCGCAGCAGCGTGACGTCTTCGCCCAGGTCGATCTGGAAGGTGGACTCGAACACGGTGTCTCCTCGTGCCGGGTGTCCGCAGGATTGAGCCCGACTCAATTACATCGATGATCCCGCTGGATCCTGACCGGCGGCTGGCAAGCGTAACAGGCGAAAGGTTGCGACTCAAGGCTTTCTTGAGCCATACTCAACTTTATCGCATCCCTCCGCAGACTGCCATGACCGAAGCTTTGCTCACCTACCGCGGCACTGTCTATCCGTGGCATTGCGACCATGTGGGCCACATGAACGTGATGTGGTACGTGGGCAAGTTCGACGAAGCCAGCTGGCAGCTGTTCAACGCCCTGGGGCTGAGTGCGTCCTACCTGCGCGACGCGCAGCGCGGCATGGCGGCGGTCGACCAGCACATCTCCTACCTGCAGGAATTGCACGCCGGCGCGGTGGTGTGCGTGCGCTCCCGTGTGCTCGAAATCAAGGAGCGCAGCATCCGTTTCGAGCACGAGATGATCGACGAGACCGCCGGCACGGTGGCCGCGCGCACCACGCTGAAGGCGGTGCACCTCGATGCCGTGGCGCGCAAGTCGGTGGCGTTCGCCGACGCCGTGGTCGCCAAGGCCAAGGCCTTGGTCGCCGAGCCGGCGTCCACCTGATGGCGCGCTCGACGACCCCGCGCACCGGCGCCCGGCGGGCCGTCGCGAAGGGAACGCGGGCCGTGCGCAGCACGGCGGCGATCCAGCACGGCGCCGCCAAGCCGCAACGGCGCGCTCCGGCGAGCGCCAAGAGCGAGCAGCGCGTGCGCGACATCCTGCGTGTCGGCCGCGAGGTGTTCTCCGAGCGGGGCTACGAGCGCAGCACCACCACCGAAATCGCACAGCGCCTGGGCATCAGCGAGGCCACGGTGTTCACCTACTTCCGCGGCAAGCGCGAGTTGTGCGTGCGCGTGATCGCCGACTGGTACGACGAGATCACCGGCACGATCGAACAAGGCCTGCCGCGCGACACGCCGGTGCGCACGCAGTTCGACTTTTTCGTGCATGCGCACCTGCGCCTGTTCCTCGGCCACGGCACCGGCATGTGCGCGCTGGTGCTGTCCGAGGGACGCGACCGAGGCCCGGCCGACCTCGGTGATGCGGTGTTGCCGCTGCACCGCCGCTACACGGCGCCACTGATGGATTTGCTGGCGCGCGGCCAGGCCGATGGCGTGGTGCGCAACGACGTGCCGCTGCGTCTGCTGCGTTCGCTGGTGCTCGGACCGATGGAGCACCTGCTGTGGGAAACGGTGTCGACGCGCAAGGCGATCGACATCGACGCGCAGGCGATCGCGATGTCGATGCTGCTGTGGAGCGCGCTGGCCACGCCGGGTGCCGAACTGGCCGCGCTGCGCACGCTGCGCGGCGCCGTCGAGCGATCGCTCGATCAGGCCCGGGTGTGAGCCGGACGAGCCCGAAGCGGGGCGGCTACAGGTACCAGGAGAAGTAGAAGCCGCCGTGGTTGGCGTCGACGCTGATGCCGCCGGTCTTGTAGCGCTCACTCACGTAGCGCAGCTTCAAGCCGATGGACGGCGTGACCATCCACTCGCCTTCGATCACACCACCGACGGTGTCGTCGAAATCGATGCGCGCACCCGACAGCACGCCGTGGCTGTCGATCTTGGCGTTGTTGACGAAACGTGCGCCGCCGCCGAGCTTGAACTGCGGCGACACGTGGTAGTGGCCCAGCAGTTCGATCGGGTAGCGCGAGAAACGCAGCGAGCCGTCGCTGGCACCGCTGGTCTCGTCGACGTGATAGCCGACGGTGGCCTGCATCGTCACCTGAGGAGCGAGGCGGAACTCGGCGCCGCCGAACACGTGCACCAGGCCGCCGCTCTTGATGTTGTCGGTGCTGCCATCGGTGTAGACCACGGTGGCCAGCGTGTCGCCGCCACCGGTGAGGCCCATGCCGAGCACGGCGCGCACGGTGCGCTCCTGCGCTTGCGCGGCCACGCCGGCGCACACCAGGGTCGCAGCCAGGATCAACTTCTTCATCAGCTTCCTCGCGGAATCCATCGATGCGGGCATTGTGTCGAGGCCGCCTCGTGCCGTGGTGGCCCGTGGCCGCGATGCCACCAGCGCGCGTGAACTGTTGCCGCTCCAATGCCGGCTACGCCGACATCACACCGCCCACGTTGAACAACGCCAGCACGCCCATCACGGCGAACAGCAGCGCCGCCAGGCCATGCACCCAGGCCATCGACACGCGGCGCAACAGCCGATCGCCGACGAACACCACCGGCACGTTGGCCAGCATCAGCCCGAGCGTGGTGCCCATCACGACGGCCGCCAGCTCGGGATAACGGGCCGCCAGCGCCACAGTGGCGAGTTGCGTCTTGTCGCCCATCTCGGCCAGAAAGAACGCCACCGTGGTGGTGGCGAACACGCTCAAGCCGCGCGCGCGGCTGGCCTCATCGGCATCGACACGATCGGGCACCAGCATCCAGGCCGCCATCGCGAGAAAACCGAGGCCGACGACCCAGCGCAGCACGTCGGGTCCCATCAGTCGTGCGACCCAGTGGCCCAGCGCACCGGCCAGCGTGTGGTTGGCCAGCGTGGCCACCGCGATGCCGGCCACGATCGGCCACGGCCTCTTGAACCGCGCCGCCAGCAGCAGCGCCAGCAGCTGCGTCTTGTCGCCCATCTCGCCGAGCGCGACGACGCCGGTCGACCACCAGAACGCTTCCACGCTCGAGCTACTTCTTGCGCAAGCCCAGCGCCATCACGGCGCCGACGACGATCAGCGCGCCGGCGAACTGCAGCGGGCTGACCACCTGGCCGAGCATCAGCCAGGCGAGCAACAACGCGGCCACCGGTTCGACGTTGAGGATCGGCGAGTTGCTGACCGCGCCAAGCTTGGGCAACAGCGTGAACACCGCGGTGAACGCGGTGCCATACAGCACCGTCAGCGCGACCAACCCGCCCCAGCCGGCCGCGGCATCGGGCCAGCGCCAGCCATCGGTGCCGAACGCGGCCAGCGCACCGAGCACGCCGACCATGCCCATCGTGAATGCGCTGCGCACGCGGCCATCGAGGTCAGCCACTTCGTGCTGCGTGAGCGCGAGCACCAGGCCGAAGCTCACGCCGGCACCCAGCGCGAATCCGATACCCGGCCCGCTGGCCGACCACTGCGCACGCGCGTCGGGCGAGCCGATGAGCTGCACCACGTTCAGCGCCAGCGCCAGTCCGATCAGGATCACCGGCATCGCCAGCAAGGCCGCGCG
>DATKJN010000876.1:0-2752 GCA_035543655.1 Burkholderiaceae bacterium
GCATCGTTGGCACCGAACAGCGGGCTTTTCAAGGCGTGCGCCAGGGCGAGGTCATTGCCGTGCGACACCAGAACGTCGAGCACGGCGACCAGGTCGTTCACCTCGATCACGTCGGCCAGTCGCAACTCCTCGGCGGCCACGCAGGGAACATGCAGCGCATGCAACGCCTCGGCGATCCAGGCCAGCGTGATGCGGCGGCGAGCCAGCACGATCACGTCGCCCGCTGCCACGCCTTGGCTGATCAGCTGGCGCACACCGGCCGCAACCCGCCGCGCCTCGTCCTGGGCGCGCGCCTCCCTCGCCTCGTGGCGCGGCTCGGTCAGCGAATCGCGCCATTCGGTGCGACGCGCCGTGGCGGCACGCTCCTCGCCGGGCGGCGGATCGGGTGCGTGCCACACGTGACCCGGAATGTCATCGGTCCGCTCGGTGCTGTGCGCGACAAAGCCGTCGAACTCCCCCGCCGCGGCTGCCTGCCCAAACACCGCGTTGACGGCGCGCACCACGGTGGACGCGTTGCGCCGCGTGTGGTTGCACGCCAGATCATGGCCCGCGAGGCCTTCCACGACAAAGGTGCGCGCCGCTTCGAACACTCGCGGTTCGGCGCCGCGAAAGCGGTAGATGCTCTGCTTGGGGTCGCCAACGATGAACACAGACAGCGGACGCTGCCCGCTGCTGCCGCCGCCGGCGCCGGCGTATGACGACAACCATCCCAGGAGCGCCTGCCACTGCAGGTTGCTGGTGTCCTGGAATTCGTCGATCAACACGTGGCGCAACCGCGCATCGAGGCGCTGCTGCACCCAGCCCGCGACCGCGGGATCGGACAGCATCGTCAACGCGCAACGTTCGAGGTCCTGCATGTCGATCAGCGCGCGCTCGCGCTTCAGCGCCCGCCAGGCCTCGAGGAGCACCCGGCTGAGCCGCACCATGCGACGGTGGTCCTCGTGCGCGTCTTGCTGTGCCACCTGGGCTTCCAGGCGCAGCACGGCATCGACCGCCGCCTCGAGCGCGCTGGCGGCGCTCAACTTGCGCGGCGGTCCCTTGTCGGTGAACAAGGCCTTGCGCACCTGCTTGAGCGCGGCACGTGGATCACTCTGTTCCAGCGCCGCCGCCAGGGCTGCAGCGGCGTCGCGGTCGGTCTTGCCATTGCTCCGGCTGAGCCCGTTGGCGGCGTTGCCGAGCAGACGCAGCAGCATCCGGTCGCTTGCGATGCGCTCAACCGGATGCATGTAAGCGGCGCATTCGGGCCACTGCTGTGCTGCACCCGGCACCGCATCGATCAGGTGCTGGCGCGCATCTGCGCGCTCGATCTCCAGCCGCTTGTCGATGGCCGCGCGCAGCCAGCGCTCCAGACCGCGCCGACCGTGCCGCTCGATCAGCGCGCGGTAGTCGTCGAGCAAGGCCGGCGTGTCGAGCACCTGGCGCTGGAAGCGCCGCATCAGTTCACCGAACTGGTCGTCCACCTCCTCGATCAACACCATTGCCGGATGCACGCCGAGACCGTCCAGCACCTCCAGTGGTGCCACGCGCAACAACTGCGCGAACCAGGCATGGAAGGTGTGAACCTGCACCTCCTGCCCTGCCGCCAGCACACGACCATGCAACGCAGCGAGCGCGGGCGCCTGAATTTCGGCCTGCAGGACGTTGAGCCCGCGCCGCTGCAGCTCGAATGCACGCTCGGCGTCCGTCGCCGCTGCGAAGTCGCGCAGCCAGTCGTGCAGGCGCATGCGCATCTCGCCCGCTGCCTTGCGCGTGAAGGTGATCGCCAGGATCTCGCCGGGCTCGGCGCCCTCCAGCAACGCGCGCAGGATGCGCGACACCAGCAGCCAGGTCTTGCCAGCCCCTGCGCACGCTTCGACGATGGCGCTGCGTGCGGGCTCGCACGCGAGCGCATAGAACTCTGCTTCGGTGCAGGCGTGACCGTCGGCCCGGTACGCGGGCTCAGAGTGCACCACCGGGCTCCTCGTCAAGCTCGGCCCAGTGATCACGGCGGCACAGGCCGCGCGCTTCGCAGATGTCGCACACCGGGCTCTCGCCGAGCGCCAACAGCGCAGCGCCATCGACGATGCGCTGGCGCTCCCGGGTCAGCTCCTGCACCAGGCGTTGCGCACTGCCGAGCACGTCGGGATGTTCGACTTCGCATACCGCTTCGTCGTCATCGAGAGCCAGATAACTGGCTCGCACCTCGTGGCGGCCCTCGTCGCGCGCCGACTGCAGGGCCGCGTAGACCGCGAGCTGCGTGTCTTCCAGGGGCTGCCGAACCTTGCTGCGCAGCGCGTCCTTGGAGTTGGTCTTGTAGTCGATCAGGCGCAACGCCACGCCGCCGGGGCCCTGGTCGATGCGGTCGATGCGCCCATGCAGACGCAACGTTGCACCTTCGACCTGCGGCATGTCGAGGCGTACCTCGGCGGCATCGAACGACCAGCCCTTGTGCTCTTCTTCATGCAGCCAGCGCACGTAGCGCGTTGCGAGGGCCGGCCAGGCGGCGGTGAACGGCAGCATCGCCTCTTCGGACACTTCATGGGCCTCGACCAGTGCGGCCAGGGTGTCGTGGCCGGCAAGCCGAAGCGCCGCCGTGTCGTCCGCGACCGATCGCCGCTGCGCGCCGCGTGCGACATGGAATCGCTCGAGTGTGCTGTGCAGCCAGCGACCGGCATCGCGCTTGTCGGCATCGTCGTCGAGTTCGTCGGCCTCCGACAGCTGCAACACCGCCCGGCTGAAGAAACGGTATGGGCACTGTCGGAGCGCTTCGACC
>DATKJN010000877.1:0-2079 GCA_035543655.1 Burkholderiaceae bacterium
CGCGTCGGATAGCCGGAGTACAGGCCGAGCCGGTGGCCGAACAGGTCGCTCGGCTGCTGCGGCATGCCGTGGCGCTGCAGGTAGTCGGGCGATGCGCAGAACAATCGGCGCACCGGAAACAAGCGGCGCGACACCAATTCCTCCGACGCCGCGGGGAAGATCTGCAGCGCGACGTCGTAGCCCTCCTTCACCGGATCGATCACCGCCTCGCTCACGTACAGGTCGAGCACCACCTCCGGGTAACGCTCCTGGAAGTCGCGCAGCAGATGCCCCATGTGGCTGTGGCCGAGCGCGAAGCCGGTCAGCACGTGCACGCGCAACAACCCCGCCGGCGAGCCGCGCACCTCGCGCATCTGATCGACGATCTCGTTGGTGCGCGAGACCAGCTCGTGGCAGTCGCGGTAGAACGCCTGGCCCATCTCCGACAGCCGCACGGCGCGCGTGGTGCGGTGGAACAGCGGGCCGCCGAGCAGGTCTTCGAGCTGTTGCACGCGCGCGGTGACCACCGATTTCGACAAGCGCAATTGCCGCGCGGCCTCGGCAAAGCTCTGCGATTGCGCCACGCGCACGAAGGCTTCGATGCTCAGGAAGCGATCCACGCCCCAGTGTAGGGGGCCCGTCCGACGCCCCGTTCGACTGGTTGGAAGCACCAATTGCTGCGACGCATCGTGGCATCACAAGATGCCGAGATGAGCAGCACCCCGCCCGCGTTCGACACCGCCGAGCCGCCCATGCCTTCGCGCCGCACCCTGCTGCTGGCTGCAGCCGGTGGGCTCGTCACCGGCTGCGGCGGCGGCTCGTCCCCGCCCGAGACCAACCTGCCGCTGCTGCCGCGTCCGCCGGTGGTGCCGGTGGATGGCCCGGCGTGGACATGCTTCGGCGGCAACGCCCAGCACACCGCGCTCGGGCAAATCGCCACGCAACAGATGCGCGGCTTCTACTGGACCACGCCGGTCGACCTCAATCCACAGTACGCCAACGGCGCGCTGACCACGCACTACGGCTCACCGCTGGTCACGCGGCACAACACGGTGCTGGTGCCGGTGAAGGTGGGGCCAGCGGCGACCTTCCGCGTCTACGGCCGGGTCGGCGCGACCGGCGACCTGCTGTGGCAACTCACGAGCGACTACATCACCCCGCCGACGCGTTGGATCCCGAGCTTCAACCCGGTGCTGACGCCCGACAACCGCATGGTGATGCCGCTGATCGGCGGGCGCGTGCAGGTGCGCGCCGATGCCGATGCCGACATCTCGACGGTGCAGAACATCGCGTTCTACGGCAACGGCGCCTATCTCGCGGCGCCGGGCGCCTTCAACGGCGCGGTGTTCATCAACACGCCGCTCACCAGCGACAGCGCGGGCAACGTCTTCTTCGGCTTCTCGGTGCTGAACATCGCCCCCGGCGGGCCGTCCGGCGGCGGCGTGGCGCGCATCGCCCCCAACGGCACGGCCATCTTCGTGCAGGCCGCCGACGTCACCGGCGTGCCCACGCTGGTGAAGACGGCCACCAACTGCGCGCCGGCGCTGTCGGCCGACGGCAGCACGCTGTACGTGGTGTTCAACAACGTGCCGCCGGTCAACACACGCCCCAGCGGGCGGCTGGTGGCGCTGGATGCCAACACGCTGGCCTTGAAGGCCCAGGTGGCGCTCACCGACCCGGCCACCGGCAACCCGGCAGGCATCAGCGACGACGCCACGTCGTCGCCGGTGGTGGGACCGAACGGCGACGTGTTCATCGGCGTGCTCGAGTCGAACGCGCCGGGCCACAACTACCGTGGCTGGCTGCTGCACTTCAACAGCACGTTTCAGACGCGCACGCCGGGCTCGTTCGGCTGGGACAACACGCCGTCGATCGTGCCGCGGGCCATGGTGCCGCAGTACACCGGATCGTCGGGTTACCTGCTGCTCACCAAGTACAACAACTACGCGGGCGCCGGCACCGGCGACGGCAAGAACCGCATGGCGATCCTCGACCCGAACGACCTGACGCAACCTGACCCGATCGCGCCGGGCGTCACCGTGATGCGCGAGATCCTGACCATCCTCGGGCCGACCGCCGACGCCGGCGGGCCGGCCGGCA
>DATKJN010000878.1:0-2761 GCA_035543655.1 Burkholderiaceae bacterium
CCGCTGGACGGACGACACGGACGAGCAGATGGCGGGCCGCCTCTTCGACTGGGACCCGAACTTCATCTTCGCGCTCGGCAACGGCAGGCTGCGGAACACATCGCCGTACAAGCGGTAGAACACGCGCGCGGCGTGGACGATGTCGCTCTGGTCGTGCGGATCGTCGATGCGGTCCATCAGGCGCGCAAAATCGGCGGTGTGTTTCTGATCGAGCGTGCCGTGTGAGCGCAGGTAGCTGAAACCCGCGTCAGGCAAAGCGAGCGGCCGCTGGATGGCATCGGCCGCCAGCAGCGCGAGCGACACGCTGGTGCCTTCCAGTACGTGCACCATGCCGAAGAAGCCGAGCGGGTTGCCGCGCGCGATCGTGTCGTAGGCGTAGGCCACCATCACCTCGGTGGCGATGGCCGGCCGGGCGCGGCGCACAGCGTCTGCATCGCCGCCACAGGCGCGGATGTCGTTCAGGATCCACTCATCGTGACCGCGCTCCTCGTCGATGTAGTCGTCCAGGGCATCGCGCAGCCAGGCGTGCCGTGACGGCAACGCGGCCTTGCACGCCGCCAGCAACGGCACCGTATGGCGCACGTGGTGATAGGCCTCGCGCAAGAAGGCCAGATAACTCGGCAGCGACACGTCGCCGCGCAGGCAGGCTTCGATGATCGGCGTGCGCAGCAACTCGCTGCGCGAATTTGCGGTCTGTTCGACCAGGCGGAGGTGGAAGCTCATGCGATCAGGCTCGTGACAATTGGGGTGTGGGTTGATCGGATGCGACCAGCGCGTCGGCATGGCGTTGCCAGATGGCCGCACGCTGCGGCCGCGCGTTGGCGGTGGCCATGCCGGTCTCGGCGCTGAAGTCGGCGCGCGCGCGCACCCAGCGCTGCACCCGGGCGTAGTCGGGCAGCGCTGCGTTGGCCGCCTGCACCGCCGCCTGCAACGCGGCGTCGGGTGACGTCGCGTGTTGCGGCCACAGCACCGCGCTCAGCGCGGGCTCGCCGTCGCCGAACACCACGGCCTGCGCCAGCGCCGGCTCGCCGCGCAGCGCGGTCTCGACCCATTCGGGGCTGATGTTGCGGCCGAACGCGGTGATCAGCACATGCTTTTTGCGGCCGAGCACGTGCACATAGCCTTGGTCGTCGATCCGGCCGAGGTCGCCGGTGGGCCACCAAGGCGGCGGCACATCGCGGTCGCCCAGGTAGCCCGCGAACAACGCACCCGCTACCAGCAGCTCGCCATCGTCGGCCACGCGCAGCTGCGCATGCGGCAACGCGCGGCCGACGCTGCCCGGCCGATCAGAACCCGGCAGATTGAAAGTCTGCACCGACGCGCCTTCCGACAGGCCGTAGCCTTCGTACGCCGGCAGGCCGAGCGTGCGTGCGGCGTGGATCGCGCGCACACCCACCGGCGCGCCGCCCACCGCGACCAGCTTCAGGCTGTCGGGCGCTCGCATTCCTCGCTGCTGCAGCCAGCCCGCCCAGCCACGCAGCATCTGCGGCAGCACGATCACGCTGTGCGGCCGAACTTCGCGCACCACGGCATCGAAGCGCGCCACGTCCAGTTGCGACGAGCCCGACCAGCCAAGCCGCTGCAGCGGCAGCACGGTGCAGCATGCACCATGTGCCAAGGCGGTCGCCAGTCCGGCCACGTTTTCGAGCAGCACGGCCAATGGCAGTGCACACAAATGGCTTCGAAGCTGCAGCGGGGCGAGCGCCTGCAGCAGGCCGTGCGTGACCGCGTGCAGCGCGGCGGCGCGCAGGCAGACCCCTTTTGGCGCACCGGTGGTGCCCGAGGTGAAAGTGACCTTTGCCGTGCCTGCCGGCATCGTCGCCGGCGCGGCGCGCAGGCGCAGCATCACGACCGGCTCGCCGGCCAGCGGGAAATGCTGTGCGGGTGCATCGGGCCACCGGGCAGCCATGGCCGGTGCCACCAAAAGCGTGTCGACACCGGCCGCGCACAACGCATGCGCCACCTGTGCCGGTGAAAAGAACAGCGGCAGCGGCACGTGCACGACACCGGATTCGGCGGCAGCGGCATCGGCGATGACCCAGGCCGGCCCGTTGTCCAGCAACGTCGCGAGCACGCGCACACCGTCGCCCGACAGCCCTCGCTTTAGCGCGTGCACCGCAGCTCGCAGGCGGTCGTGCGACCAATCCTCATCGGCGCAGCGCAACGCGACGGACTGGCAAGCGGGACGCGTGCTCATGTCGCGCTCACCGCGCGTGGCGCCATCTGTTGCAGCGCGCACGGCAGGTGACCGGCAAGCACCATCGGACGGTGCTCGTAGTAGCGTCCCCAATGCCGCGCGTGCTCACCCAACGCGGCGGGATCGGCGGGGCCGAGCGCCAGCGGCGCGACGCCGAGCCGTTCGAACAGGTGGCGCAACTCCTCGGTCAGCGTGCACACCACCCAGTGAAAGCCCAATGTCGCGAGGTGCGGGCCGAGCAACCGCACCAGGCGTAGCCCTTCGCCGGCGCGCTCGGCTGCCAGGTGACCGACTTCGACGATGCGCGCGCGCGCCGGCGCCACGCCGTGATGCGCCGCCAGCACGCGTTCGATCGGCTCGCGCAGGTAGGTTTCCAGGAACAAGGGACCCGTGCCAGCGCTGTGGTAGCCGGCCGCCGCGAGCACGCCACTTTCGTCGCGCAGGCTGACCAGCGTTGGTGCGAAATGCAGCAGCTTCGCGCCGAAGCGTCTCGCATACACCGCGCGGATGAAGGCCTCGACGGGTGGGCGCGCGGCGTCGCCGACGACATGCATCGACAGGGTG
>DATKJN010000879.1:0-3455 GCA_035543655.1 Burkholderiaceae bacterium
ACGGTGATCACCGTCGGGTCGATGCCGGGAGAACCGATGCGGCCGTACACCTCGGCTCCGCTGCTCGTGAGGCCGAAGTTGCCGGCCGCCGCCACCACGGTGATGCCGGCTGCCGCGGCTGTGCGCACGGCGATGCACAGCGGGTCGGTCTGCCAGCTCTCGGTGGAGTCCGCGGCCAGGCTCAGGTTCATCACGCGGATGTTGTATTCCTTGGCGTGATAGATGGTCCAGATGATGCCTTCGAGCGCGTCGCTCAGCGTGCCGCTGCCGTCGTCGCCCAGCACCTTCACGTCGTACAGGTTCGCATTCGGCGCCACGCCGGTCGCATCGGGCGTGGATCCGGCGTAGAAGCGGGCCGAGCCGGCGGCGACCGAGGCCACGTGCGTGCCGTGGCCGTAGCGGTCTTGCATGTCGCTGCTGGCGTTGTCGACCGCCGCCTCGTAGCCGGCGAGCGCGGAACTGCCTGGCGGCAGCGAATAGCTGCTGTAGCTGCCGGTCCACGCGAACAGGCTGGTGTTGAGCATGTTCACATGCCGTTTGATGCGCTTGGCACCGGCGGCATCGTTGAATGCCAGGTGGTCGCGCATCACGCCCGAGTCGAGGACCGCGATGCCCACGCCGCTGCCGTCCAGGCCGCTGTAGCTGGTCTTGGTGGAGTTGCTTCGCACCTTGCCGGTCAAGGATCCCGTGATCGACTCGAGCGTGCTCGCGCTGCGGCGTGTCTCGCGGTTGGGCGAGATGCTGACCACGTCGTCGCGCAGGGCGAGCTGGCGCACGTGGCGCGCCTTGATCTGCACCGTCATCGCCCGCACCAGGCCGTGCACGGCCAGCACGCTGCCGCCGAGCCGTTCGATGTGCGCGCGCAGCGCGCTCATCTCGGGATCCTTGGCGTCGCTGACGATCACCGCCTGCACCGTCTTGTGTCCGCCGACTTGGCGCGACCACCGGCGCTTGGGCATCGTGTGCTCTTCGAGCTCGTCGCCGAGATCGCGTGCCACCTTGTGCACGCGATCGAAGCCGCCGACCGGGCCTTTGCGCGCATGGGCGAGCGTCGGCGCAAAGCCGCTGGCAGCGATGGCGAGCGCGGTCATCGCGGCGAGCAGCCGGCGCGCGAGGCGCCTTCGTTCGATCAGAACGACGAACCGTGTGAGCGACGTGAACATGACCCCTCCGTCGGCGTGCGCAGGCGTTCGCCCATCACCAGCCGGCGGCGATCATTTCAGCTCGTTCTCGTGGACGCGCGGTTGTAACGGCAGCAAGGTGACGCAGTTCACGCGCGGAGTTCGCGGGCACTGCCCGTGAAACGTGTCAGGCCGCACGAACTCCCGCATTCGCGGGGTGCGCGCCGTGACGGAGTTGGCACCGGGCGCACCCGATACACTGCCCGCCCGCGACGCGCGCGGACTCCAGTTCGTATCGAAGATGTCAGATCGTTTCGCCGTCCTGCCGCAGTACCTGTTGCCCAAGCGCGGGCTCACGGTGCTGATGGGCCTTGGCGCATCCAAGGAGGGCGGCGCGCTGACCACCGCGGTGATCCGCTGGTTCATCGGGCGCTACGGCGTCGACATGAACGAGGCCGCCGATCCGGATCCGACGCACTACCGCACCTTCAACGCGTTCTTCACCCGAGCGCTCAAGCCGGGCGCGCGCCCGCTCGCACAAGCCGACCTGCTGTGCCCGGTCGATGGCGCGATCAGCCAGTTCGGTGCCCTGCAGGGCGATCGGCTGCTGCAGGCCAAGGGGCACGACTACACGACGCGTGCGCTGGTCGGCGGCGACGCCGCGCTCGCGGCGCTGTTCGAGCACGGCCATTTCGCCACCCTGTACCTGAGCCCCAAGGACTACCACCGCATCCACATGCCGTGCGCCGGCCGCTTGCGGCGCATGGTGCACGTGCCGGGCGAGCTGTTTTCGGTGAACCCGACCACTGCACGCGGCGTACCGGGCCTGTTTGCCCGCAACGAGCGTGTGGTGTGCGTGTTCGATACCGCTTTCGGTCCTTTCGTGCTGGCGCTGGTGGGTGCCACCATCGTCGGCAGCATGGCCACCGTGTGGCACGGCGTCGTCAATCCGCCGCGCAGTGGCCAATTGCGCGAGTGGCGCTACGACGACTCGCCGGTCGAGCTGAAGCAGGGCGACGAAATGGGCCGCTTCCTGCTCGGCTCGACGGTGGTGATGCTGTTCCCGCGCGGGCCGCTGCGCTTCAACCCGGCATGGGCGCCGGGCGGCGCGGTCCGCATGGGCCAGGCGATGGCCGCCTGGTCCTGAGCCGCCCGCTGCGCGGATGCGCAGCGAAGCTGTCAGTCGTCGAAGCCGATCGTCGGATAGTCGATGCAGTCGTCGAGTTCGGCGATCACGACCGCGCCTTCGAACAGGCGGTGCAGGTCGCCGCGGTCGGTGACCGAGTCGACATCGAACAGTCCGATGGCATCGGAGTCGTTCGCCAGCGTGCGGCCGCCGTCGAACAGCTTGGCATCGCGGGCGGCGTGGCGGGTGTAGGGCATCGGGTTGATCGTGGCCGTGTGCATGCGGGTCTCCTGCGGTTGGCGGTTGCTCAACGTTTGCTCAGTTGCAGCGTCCCACACCTCGGTTCAGGTTGTGTGACAGCGCGGCTGCCACCCGACCCCGCCGCGGCGACGGACTCCGCGGTTGTCGGACAATCGCCTCCTTCCTGACCGCGGCGCCCCTGGGCGCCGTGCGCCCCTTCGAATGACCCAGCGAGGCTCAAGCCATGTCGACCACCACCGAGACCAAACCCGCCACCACGGCCGCCTACCCCACCGTGCAGCTCTTCATCGCCGGCCAGTGGCGTGACGGCAGCGACAAGAAAACGCTGGTCGTGAACGACCCGGCGACCGGCAAGCCGGTCGGCAGCGTGGCCGTGGCGACCAAGGCCGACCTCGATGCCGCCTGCACGGCGGCGCAGCAGGGGTTCGAGGTTTGGCGCAAGATGCCGGCCGCCGAGCGCGGCAAGGTGATGCGCGAGGCCGCCCGCCTGGTGCGCGAGCGCGCCGACGGCATCGCGCGCTGGATGGTGCAGGAACAGGGCAAGCCGCTGGCCGAGGCCAAGGGCGAGGTGCTGTCGGCCAGCGACATCATCGAGTGGTTCGCCGCCGAAGGCATGCGCGTGCACGGCCGCATCCTGGCGCCGCGCCAGGCCGGCGTCGTGCAGCAGGTGCTCAAGGAGCCGGTCGGCCCGGTGGCGGCCTTCACGCCGTGGAACTTCCCGATCAACCAGGTGGTGCGCAAGCTGAGCGCGGCGCTGTCGACCGGCTGCTCGATCATCGTCAAGGCACCCGAAGAAACCCCGGCGTCGCCGGCCGAACTGATCCGCGCCTTCGCCGACGCCGGCGTGCCGGCGGGCACGGTCAACCTGGTGTACGGCAACCCGGCCGAGATCTCGCAGTACCTGATTCCGCACCCGGCGATCCGCAAGATCACCTTCACCGGCTCGA
>DATKJN010000880.1:0-4295 GCA_035543655.1 Burkholderiaceae bacterium
CTTCGATCGTCAGTCAGAACCTGAATCTCCGTAACCTTCTTTCCATCGAGCTTCTTCTGGCGAATTTCACCCAGAAGCCTGTCGACTCTCAGGTCCGCTACCCCGATGACACGCACGTCGCGCAGCCCGTGCACAAGCACCACGTTGTCCGCGCTGATGGCAAACCTCAGTTTCTGAAGGTCGATGCCCACGTGACTGCTAAAAGTTGCACGCTGCACGCCGACGTATTCGGTCACGGTCGGCGCCTGAAGCAACCGGACGCCTTCTGCCTGATCGATCTGATGCTTGTCGAACGAGTCGTATTGCTGCGTGATTTCAAGGAGAGCTAGTGTCGTGAGTTAGAAGTTCGCAGACAAAATCTTTCAATGCTGGCGAGGATGTCATCTGCGGACTTGGACCACATGAACGGCTTGGGGCGGTTGTTGTTGAGGTTCAGATAGTGCCGGATGGCTTGTTCGAGTTGTCGGGTTGAACGATGCGTGCCACGCCGGATGTAGTTTTGAGTCAGCGTTGCGAACCAGCGCTCGATCTGATTGAGCCAAGACGCCGAGGTCGGAGTGAAGTGGACGTGGAATCGAGGATTGCGGGCAAACCAGGCCCTGATCGCAGGCGTCTTGTGGGTGCCGTAGTTGTCCATCACGAGATGGACGTCCAGGCGAGGCGGAACGTTGGTCTCGATGGTGCGCAAGAACCGCAGGAACTCGCTGCTGCGGTGCCTGCGGTGCAACTCGCCAATGACCTCGCCCGTGGCAATGTCGAGCGCCGCAAAGAGCGTCGTCGTCCCGTGACGCGCGTAGTCGTGGGTGCGCCGCTCGGCGATGCCAGGGGCCAGCGGCAGCAGCGGCTGGGTGCGGTCGAGTGCCTGGATCTGGCTCTTCTCGTCCACGCACAGCACCATCGCCTTGATCGGCGGATCCAGGTACAGACCGACGATGTCGCGGACCTTCTCGACGAACAGAGGATCGCTGGAAAGCTTGAACGTCTCTTGCCGATGCGGCTGCAGACCAAACGCGCGCCAGATGCGCGAGACCGCCGTCTGCGACAAGCCCGCATCGAGCGCCATGGAACGAGTGCTCCAGTGGGTGGCTCCCGCCGGCACGCTCTCCAGCGTTCTGGCGATCACGGCATCAACGCGTGCATCGTCGATGGTGCGGGGCGCTCCGGGCCGTGGCGCATCGAGCAGACCATCGAGCCGATGTTCGACAAAGCGGGCTCGCCACTTGGACACCGTCTGCTGCGTGACCCGCTGGCGCACCGCCACCACCTTGTTGTCGGCACCCGCAGCGCAGGCCAACACAATTCGTGCTCTGAGCGCAAGGGCCTGCGCCGTCTTACCCCGCAGCGTCAGCGCCTCGAGTTGCTCTCGTTCGGTCTGGCTTAACACCAGCTGCGCCTTGGGTCTTCCCTTCATCGAAGCCTTGTATGTTCAGTCTGCCGCTTCCGCAGAAGAATCGGCAGTTGAGCAGGCGCTGAGGACGCCTGTGGTTGCCGACCCGGCAGCCCGTTGAAGCCTTGGGCGCAGGAGCCCGTACGTTAGCGCGGGGCGCTGGGTCGGATGTTCTCGTAACCCGAACAGTTGATCGGGCGCCATCGAGCCCGGATTCTTGCAAGGCAGGGTACCGGAATGAGCAACCCAGAATCGTTCGTCGGCATCGACGTGGCCAAGGGCTGGCTGGACGTGGCGTGGCTGACTGGAGAGACGCTTCGCATCGACCACGCCGAGAAGGCTATTGCTGGCCTGGTAGAGCGATTGCGTTCGCAGCCGCCGGCGCTGGTGGTCATGGAAGCCACCGGTGGGCTGGAGACCGGCGTGGCCAGCGCCTTGGCCGCCGCCGGCCTGGCGGTGGCAGTGGTCAACCCGCGGCAGGTGCGCGACTACGCCAAGGCCTGCGGCCGTCTGGCCAAGACCGACCGCATCGATGCGCTGATCCTGGCTGCCTTCGCTGCTGCCATCCGCCCTCAGGTTCGCGAGCTGCCCGACGAGCACACGCGGGCGCTGGGCGATCTGCTGGCGCGGCGGCGCCAGCTCGTCGAGATGCGCGTTCAGGAGAAGCTGCGGCTGCAGCGTGCTTCCAACGTGCAGCGTGCCAGCCTGCGCGAGCACATCGTCTGGCTGGACGAGCGCATCGGCCGACTCGACATCGACCTGACCCATGCGCTGCGCAGCTCGCCGGCATGGCGAGACAAGGACGATCTGCTCAAGCCGATACCAGGCGTGGGCTCGCTGACTCGCGCGACGATGCTGGCGCTGCTGCCGGAGCTTGGGACGCTCAGCCGCAGGCAGATCGCTGCGCTGGTCGGCGTTGCACCGTTCAATCGCGACAGCGGCCAGCACCAGGGCGGACGCGTCATCTGGGGCGGCCGCGCGCAGGTGCGCCGCACGCTGTACATGGCCGCGGTCGCTGCCATGCGTTGCAACCCGGTGATCCGCAGCTTCTACCAGCATCTGCGCAGCCAGGGAAAACCGGCCAAGGTGGCTCTCACCGCATGCATGCGCAAGCTGCTCGTGACCATGAACGCCATGCTCAAGCATCACTCCGCTTGGTCAAACAGACTTGACACGCAACACAGTTGCTAACGTTCGAGATGAGCGACGGGCCAAAGGGCGCGAAGCGGCCTTTGGAGCGTCCGCTCGATGGAGCAACTGTGTCTCAAGTCAAGTGCTCCTGGATGAAGTGAGGCCCGCATCGGTACGCCAAGGTGCCTGGTCGCGGACGATTGCATTGAGGATGGTCAGCAGTTTGCGCATGCAGGCCACGATGGCCACCTTCTTTGGTTTGCCAGCGGCGACAAGACGGCTGTAGAAGGCCTGGATCACCGGGTTGTGGCGGATCGCCGTGAGGGTGGCCATGTAGACGACCGCGCGCACCTCGCTGCGACCTCCTGCCGTGCGGCGCACGCCCTTGCGCCGACCTGAGTCGTCGGCCAGGGGCGCTACGCCCACCAGCTTGGCGATCTGACGGCGGCCCAGGTGGCCCAACTCCGGCAGCGCCGAGGTCAGCGTCAGGATCGTCACCGGCCCCACGCCCCGGACGCTGTCCAGAAGCTCCTTCTGTGGCTTGAAGTGCCGCTCGAGATGCTGATCGATATCACCGTCGATGTCCTGCAGCTGCTTGTCGAGGGTCTTGATCACGCTGCGGATGCTGCGCACGGTGCGAGCATTGGCGCCCTCGAGGCGGTTGGATTCGGCGACGCGCATGTCCACCAGCTGGCGGCGTCGCGTCATCAGCGCCGCCAGCAGCTCGCGCTCCGGGTCGGCAGGCGGCGTGATGTACTTGTGCCGATCCTTGTGCCGCGCCAGCACGTCGGCGAAGTCACGCAGGCAGCGCGCATCGACGCGATCGGTCTTGGCCAGCACGCCCATCGACCTGGCGAACTCGCGCGCCTGGCGGGGATTTACGCGCGCCACATCGATCTGCGCTCGGTGCAGCGCCGTCACCAGGCCGCGCTCGTAGCCGCCGCTGGCTTCGACTACGACCAGGTCCACGTCGCTCTCTTTGAGCTTCGCGATCAGCGGGTCCCATCCAGAGGCGTCGTTGTCTACCCGCATGCCGAACTCGAGCAAGTGCACATCAAGATGCTCCTTGCTGACATCGATCCCTGCGTTCGGACGCGTCGCCTCGCTCGCTACCCTTCCTTGCGAATGCATGTTCATCATCGACAACTGTTCGGGCTACACGGTTGGATAAGAACGGGCCAATGCGTTGACCTAATGCTCCATCACGAGCTTGAACTCTGAGGGGTGTCTGGTTTGGCGCATCGACCGCGAAACTACGGCACTCCTGTGCCTAATTCGGAAGATACAAGGGGTTAGACCTCACGCCGCTCAATCTCACTTGCACCATTGCTGCTCGCAAGGAATGCCGTCGTTGTTGCCATCCATCTTGACGCCTGGGCAGTGCTTGAGGAAGTAGGTAGCCTCGGCGCAAGAGGTCATCTGCGAGCAGTATGTCCGCCCATCGCACCGAAAGGCGCTAGGTGACGGACCTTGCGATTCCGCGAACGCAGGAAGCGGGACGCCCGAAAGAGGCTGCGAACTCTTGCTATATCGGTTGTAGCCGTACGTCACGCCAGCCAGCACGAGAATGGCAATGACGATGACGCGCAAAGGGCTCGTTGACGAAGGAGTTCGCTTCGGCCGATGGCCCTCGGGAGGTCGGGAACCGACGGCCTGCCTGACAACGCGTTCTGCCTGCGGCTTTCCATTCTTGCCTTGGCCGAGCTCGTAGCTGAGCGATTCGCCCTCAACCGGGCGTGAGCCATCGCGTGGGAACGAGGAGATGTGTACGAATAGC
>DATKJN010000881.1:0-10148 GCA_035543655.1 Burkholderiaceae bacterium
CTGTCATCGCGCTCACGCCAAGCGCTTCGAGTCCGAAGACCGTGACGCGGCCGCCTCGAGATAGCGGCGCGGCAGCGAAGGAGACCGCGCGACGGGAGGCCGAGCGCCAGCGAGCCGCGCGACAGGAGGCGGCACAGTTGCAGGCGCAGCGGCAGGAGGCCGCTCGTCGGGAAGCGGCCCGCAACGAAGCTGCGCGACGGGAGGCCCAACGCCAGGAGACCGCGCGGCTGGCGGCGGCACAAGTGGAGGCGCTGCGGCAGGAGGCTGCTCGTCAAGAAGCGGCCCGCGTCGAAGCTGCGCGCCTGGAGGCCGAACGCCAGGCCGCCGCGCGGCAGGCAACGGCACAGCTGGAGGCGCAGCGACAGGAGGCCGCTCGTCAGGAAGCGGCACGGGTGGAGGCCGCACGACTCGAGGCCGAGCGCCAGCAAGCGGCACGCCTCGCGGCAGCACAGGAAGCGCAGCGGCAGGAGGCCGCGCGACAGGAATCCGCGCGTGCCGAAGCCGAGCGCCAACAAGCCGCTCGACAGGCCACGATGCGGCAAGAGGCCGCGCGGATCGCGGCCGAGCAAGAGGAAGTGGCTCGGCGTGAAGCGGTGCGTCGAGCGATCGGACGTCAGCTCGATGAAGAGGCCGCTCGCCGCGAGGCCGCTGCCGCGCGACCACCCTCGCCGCTACCACCTTCGTGG
Source organism: Burkholderiaceae bacterium (assembly GCA_035543655.1). Taxonomy (GTDB): domain Bacteria; phylum Pseudomonadota; class Gammaproteobacteria; order Burkholderiales; family Burkholderiaceae_C; genus JAEUPI01. The sequence continues at coordinate 687 of DATKJN010000881.1, forward strand.
AGCAGCGCGCGCCGAGCCAGGCTATGGGGCCGCACCGACCCCAACGTCGAACTCGTTCAGTACGCCGAGGCGTGGTCTCGCAAGATCCACTTCAACACGCCGGTCGACACCGTCCGCGAAGTGGCCAAACAGCCGCACACGAATCCCGTGGTGACTGTGGCCATTCGAAGCGATGGATCGGTGGAGTCAGTGACCTTCGTGATCTCCAGCGGCGTGGCCGAGGTCGACGAAGCGATACGCCGCATCGTGCAAAGCCAGACGCCCTACCAGGCGTTTTCGCCTCGGCTGGCGAGCGACTTCGACGTGATCGAAATCCGCCGGACCTGGCACTTCGATGTGGCCGTCCGGCTGAATTGATCGTGCCCTGTGTTCAGTAGCCTCGACGGCCGCCGTACGAATCGCCGCCCGAGTCGCGACGCTGACCGCCGCCGAAACCGCTCGATTCCTTGGGGCGTGCCTCGTTGACCACGATGTCGCGGCCTTCGATCGACTTGCCATGCAGGCCGCGGATCGCGGCTTGCGCTTCGTCGGACGAGCTCATCTCGACGAAACCAAAGCCCTTGGAGCGGCCGCTGTCGCGGTCCATCATCACCTTGGCGGACACGACAGTGCCGAACTCGCCGAAACGGCTCTGCAGGGATTGGTCGCTCATCGAGTAAGCGAGATTGCCGACGTAAAGTTTGCTGCCCACTGGGGGCTCCTTTCAACGATGCGTGCGCAGCGGCCGATGTCGGCTTGCGACGCGGAAAAACGAGCGGTGCGCGCGGCTGCGCGCGCCACTCAACGAAATGTGCGACGCGCCGGCCGCGGCCCCATCGTGCGCTGCTGCTCGATGTGGCGGAACGTGATGCGGCCCTTGCTCAGGTCATAGGGCGAGAGTTCAAGCGACACCTGGTCGCCCGCCAGGATGCGGATGGAGTGACGGCGCATGCGACCCGAGGTGTAGGCCACCAGCGAGTGCCCGTTGTCGAGCGTGACGCGAAAGCGCGAATCGGGCAGCACTTCGTCGACCTTGCCGCGCATCTCGATCAGATCTTCCTTGGCCAATCAGTTCTCCTGTTGGGTCAGCGCCGCGGCATGGGCCACGCCGTGGTCCACGGCATAGCGCCGCGCGCTGTCGCGCGAGTTGAATCGCGGCACGAAGCGCAACACACGATGGTGCGTGGCGCGACCCTTGCCGCTGCGGATGACCACCGAAGCCGCGAAGCGGCCCGAGTCGGTGGTGGTGACGAGTGGTGAGACAACAAATTTGCCCACCACGAGGGAATGTTCGTGTTTGATGGTCATGGTGGCGCCGCCTCGTTGGCGGCACACGTGTCCCGGTCAGGACGACACAGTCGCAGGGACCGGGATGAACAGCTCGCCGTATGGAGAAGCTGACCGCCGCGAGTGATCGGTTGGGACCCGATCGGAGGGCTTGGCAGGCGGCAAGTGTGATGCCGTGGCCGTGTCAGTCGACAACTGCCGCGTTGGTGAGCAACCGCGACAAGAGCCGGGATTCTACCTGATGCGCACGAAAGGCCCTTCGCCGCGGAGGCGAGGCGCACGGCCGGCGCGTGCAGTACGGCTCACCGGGTCTGAAAGTGACGTGGCGCCGGCCAGCGGCGACTCGCTCGGCCCGGCGGCCCGAGGGTCAATCCACGCATGCATCCATTCGGGCCAGTGCCTGATCGATCGCCTGGGCGAACGAGGCCGACTCCACATCCAGGGCCTGCAGCCAGGCGCGCAACCGTCGCTCGTCAAGCGCACGCTCGCCGCGCTCGAACTTGCTGACCTCGCTCTGCGTGATGCCGAGCCGGGCGGCCAGCGCAGTCTGGTTGACGCCCGCGGCCACGCGCAGCCGCACGAGCAGCTGCAGCGTCGCTGCCGGCTCCATCGACTGCGCGGGCCGCTTCATCACCGGTCGGCTATTGCACGGAGATCGCCTTCGCCGTCGGCGTGGCGTCGAACCGCAGCGTGGACGGCCACGCGGGCCAGGTGACGCCGAGTGCGACGTTGTTCGGGTCGCCGGTGCGTGCGAAAGCGCCGATGCTGCGCATCATCGCGTCCGACAAGGCCACGCGGCCGGGTCGGTTGGCCGTGGTGTAGGAGATGTTCGAGTACAGCGACGGCGCGAAGTTGCCGAACGCGAACGCCAGGTCGAAGCTGTGCGCTGCGCCGAAGATGTCGTTGAACGGTGCCGGCAGCTCGTCCCAGTCGAAACGGTAGGCCCACACGTTGCTCTGCTGTGTGGTGAGCGCCTCCGCCACTTTCTCGCGGCCGATGCCGAAGAAGATCTGGTTGACCTTGTCGGCCACCGCATTGAAGCCGGTGGTCGGCGTGGTGACCGGCAGGTAGGCCGGCGGGATCCACTGCTCCAGCGTGGTCTGCGGCGGCGCCTCCGGGTTGTAGTTGAACGCGATGGAGAACACCTGCGCGTCGGTCAGCAGCCGGCCGCTGCCGGCGCCTCCACCCAGCGGGAACAGCGTCGGGAACAGCTTGCCTTCGTCGCGCGTGTTGCCGATCAGCACCGGCACCTTGGTGTACTGGCCAGCCTTGATCGCGTTGATCGGGCTCACCGGCACCACGTGACCGTCGGGGATCGGTCCGGAGCCCGAAGCGCCGAGCGGGGCCAGGTAGGTGAGCACGGTGCTCAGGATGAAGTCGGCGCTCTTGCCGCGCATATAGGCGGCGATCTGCTCGGTGGTCTGCGTTGCGAGGTACGTCTGGGCCGACGGGATGTCGGTGGCGAGGCCGTCCTTGATGACCATGTAGACGATCAACAAGCCGCCCTGCCCCGCGAACGCCGAGGCCGGCGCCAGCGCCGCGATGCTGCCCGCCGGCAGCTCGCTGGCGAGCGAGATGCCGCCGCTGATCGGGATCGCACGATGGATCAGCGCGGGGCTGGCGTTCACCACCAGCGGTGATGTCATCGCGGCATATACGTTCACTGCGCCGGCCGACTCGCCCATCAACGTGACGTTGCCCGGGTTGCCGCCGAAGTTGGCGATGTTTCCGTTGACGAACTTCAGCGCCTTGATGATGTCGAGGATGGCGAAATCACCCGAGTCATTGAGCGACTCGCCGTTCTTCAGCACGCTCGAGTTGAGAAAGCCGAACATGCCCAACCGGTAGTTCACCGACACCACCACCGCGTTGGCGGTGCGCGCGAGGTTGGCGCCGTCGTACAGCGGGTCGGCGGTGTAGCCGGTGATGTTGCTGCCGCCATGCACCCACACGATCACCGGCAGGTTGGTGGCCGCGCCGCTCGGCCGCCAGATGTTGAGGTACAGGCAATCTTCGGAGCCCACCGGTTGGCCGAGCGTGGCGCCGATGGTCGCGTCGTACTTGTTGTTGAGCCCGGGGCCGTAGAGCCGGCCGTTCTGCGCGCAGGCATTGCCGAACTGCTGCGTGTACTTCGGCGTGGTCCACGGCGCCGGATCGACCGGCGGCTTCCAGCGCAACTCGCCCGCCGGCGCCTTGGCATACGGCACGCCCTTCCACGCGTAGGTGCCGCTCGTTGCCGAGAGGTCGGTGCCGACGACGGTGCCGTATGCGGTCTGCCGTTGCGTCGGTGGCACCGCCGCATGCGTCACGCAGGTGAACGACGCGGCGGCGTTGACGTCGCCGCTGCCGTTGTACTGCGCCCACTTGGGGTACTCGCACAGCGGCCGCGTGCGGCCCGCGACGCCGACCGTGTCGGCCACCACCTGCGGGCCCGGCGCTTTGCCTTGCTCGACCCACTTCTCGAGCGTGGTGAGCGAGTCCCACGCCGCGTTGAAGATCGAGCTCACGGCATGGCCGAGACCTGGGACCTCGTAGTAGCGCACAAACTTGTCGACCTCTCCGTGGCCCATGCGCGCCTGCAGGCGCTGGTAGTACTCCTCGGTGGCGCGGCTGCTCACCAGGATGTCGGTGAGGCCGTGCACGAGCAGCAGCTTGCCGCCCTTGGCGGCGAACGCGTCGAGGTCCACCGGCTGATCGATCATTGCGCTCAGCTCGCTGAAGCGCGGGCCCCACGGGCCGGGGTTCTCCGGGTCGACCGACAACGAGTCGTAGCCCGGGATGCGCGTGATGCCGTACTGGATGCCCTGGTCGACCTGCACGCTGATGTACGGCGCCGTGCGCGGCATCGGAATCATCGGCTGCGACGTGCCGAACGCCAGGAAGGTCACCGTCGGCTGGATCGGCGCCGGATTGCTGGTGATGCCGAGGTCGGCGCCCCAGATGTTGTAGCCGGGGTAGTGGTCTTCGCCGCTGGCGAGCGTGAAGTTGAAGTGCGCGTCGGTGTTGACCACCTTGAAGGTGGCGATCTGCACGTCCGACAGGCACGTGTCGCCGGTGTCGACGCCGTCCGGGCAGCGCAGCGGCGAGCCGTCGACGCTGGCGGTCGCCGGATCGAACACCGCGTTGCAGTGCAGCTGGTCGCTGATGAGCCCGTCGACCACGCCGTCGAGGCCGTCGCAGGCCTGCAGCGAGGCCTTCAGCAGCAGCGCCCGCTTGGGCACGCTCGGGTAGGCGCCCGGTTGTGCGAGCGCGCGATTCACGCGGTGGCCACCGAGCATCGCCGAGGCCTGGTTCCACGCGGGATAGGCAACGATCGCGCCGTCCCAGTCGTCGGGCCAGCGGGTGATCGACTGGATCGCCTCGCGGCCGCCGGTGGAGCCACCGGCAAAGTAGGCCTTGCGGATCGGCTTGCCGTAGCGTGCCTTGATCAGCTGCACCGCTGCATCGCGCGTCTTCTTGAGCGCCTCGCCGCCCCAGTTGCGCAGCGCCTCGTCGTTCAGCATGAAGGTGCCGTCCTGCGAGCCGAGCGCGCCGGCCTGGTGGCCCGAGTCGCTGGCAAACGTGGCATAGCCGCGGCCCAGCGGCCGCAGTTGATCGGTCGGGCCGACGGGCACGTTGCCGGCGACGTTCGGGATGCTGCCGTCGAAGCCGCCGCCGCCGAACATCACGACCTTGGCATTCCAGTCGGTCGGCAGCGCCACCCTGAACAGGATGTCGGGCGCGGTGGGGTCGATCGGCGAGATCTTGCCGCTGACCAGGCAGTGCTCGGGAATGGCGCTCGCGCCGGTGCCGGCGGCCGCCACGATCGACGCCGCCGTGACCGCCGCGCCGCGCGTGGGCAGATCGATCTCCTTGGCGGCAACCGTCAAGCCCACCATCTTGTCGCACGCTTTCGAGCCGTCGGGGCGCCCGCGCCGGTCGCCTTCAGCGCCGCAACCGCCCAGCGCCGGATCGCACCCCTGCGCGTCCACTTCGACGGCGAGGGCTGTCGTCGATCCCTGATCACCGCCACCTCCACCGCATCCCGCGAGCGCCACGGCGACGAAAACAGCGTAGCCCGCGCGCAGCGCGGCGTTCGACTGGCCCATGAAAGTCTCCTGTGTGTGTTCTTCGACATCGCGCGCGAAGGACACGCCCCGGGCTCACTCGGTGCGGCGCTGCCTTCGAGCGTTGGCTAGTCTCTTTGCGGCCATCGCGGGCTTCAATGTGGAGGCCGCACACTCGCGGCCGGTGGCCGATGTGGTCATCGGCCACCGCGAAAACCCTTGCGCCGACGGACCGTGCGCGGCGCCGCAGGGTCTATTGCGGGCGCAGGCTCCACAGCCGCACGGCGATGTGAATCTCCAGCGCGCGCGCGGCCTGGCCCCAGTGCCCGATGAGGTCTTCGATCGTTGCCAGCCGTTGCCGCACGGTGTTCACATGGATGCCCAGGCGCTGCGCGGTGGTCTTGGCGTTCTGGTTGCAGTCGAAGTAAGCCAGCAGCGTGGCCGCCAGCTCGGATCCGCGTTGCCGGTCGTGTGCCAGCAGCGGTCCGATCGTCACTTCGAGAAACGACGCGAGGCTCGCCTGGTCGTGGCTCTCGAACAGCGTGGCATAGATGGCCAACTCGTCCTGGCCGACGATCTGGCCCTGCACGCCGATGCGGCCCAACACCGCCAGCGCGCGACGCAGCGTCGCATACGCGGCCGGAATGTCCGCCGCGCGCGCCACCGGTCGCGACAACGCGCCGCGGTACACGGCATGCAGGTCCTGGCGCATCCACTGCGCGATGGTCTGGCGCACGTCGACGGCCGCGGTCGCGCTGCACATCACGACCAGCACGCCATCGATGTCGTCGACCAGCGCATGCGTCAGCGACTTCAGATTGGCGAAGTGGCGCGCCGCGTAGTCGGCGCCGGGATGCTCCACCTGCACCATCACCAGCGACAACGGGCGCGTGAGGTCGAGGCCGTGCTGCTCGGCACGGTCGGCGAGCACCGCCGGATCGTCCTGCCGCGGCGACACCAGCGAGCGCAGCAGCGTGGCCGCATTGCGGTTGCGCGACGCTTCGATGCGCTGCTGCGACAGCAGCACGATGCCGATCACGCTGGAGCTGCGTTCGAAGGTGCGCACGGCGATCTCCTCCAGCTCGCCGCGATGGAACAGCAGCGCCGAGCCCAGGATGCCGTCGCCGCCGATCACCGGCAGCAGGCGGCATGTCTCGCCGTCGACCCGATAGGCCACCTCGGAGCGCCCGGTGGCACGGCTGTTGCGCAATGCGCGGCTCAGTTCGGCCGCGTGCCCGCCGTGCGGCGCATGGGCCTGCGCCAGCACACCGTCATATCCGGCGGCGGTGCCGCGGCTCACCACCAGGCCGGCTTCGTCGAGCACCAGGACGCTGCCGCCGAGCCGCTGCGCGACCGACTGGCACAGCGTGGCCAGCGACGCGCCGCGCGCCAGCAGTGACGTGATCTGCTCGTGCGCATCGATGGCGGCCTGGATGTTGCGCAGGTGACGCTCGAGCTCGTCGCGCGCCTCGTCGGCGCGCATCAGCGCCGCGTTGGCGCGCTCGAAGTCGTGCGCGTTCTTCAACGCCACGGCGGCGTAGGTGGCCAGTGTGGACAGGATCGACGTGCTCTGCGCCGTGTGCGTGCGGTGGTAGCGATCGGCGACGAACAGCAGCCCCACCACTTCGCCGCCCGTCATCAGCGGCACGCCGACCAGCGCGGCGATGCCCTCCTCGCGAAACGTGTCGTCGAGCGCCGGGTCGTGCACGATGCGCCGGTCGTGCAAATAGTCGGGCGTGGTGAACGGCAGGCGCGTCGACATCACGATGCTGACCACGCCGCGATCGCGCCGCGCCACCATGAAGGAGGTCTTCTGCGACAGCGCCCCGTCGACCACCAGCACGCGGAACTCCTCGGCCTGCGCGTCGTAGATCGTCAACCACGCCACATCGGAACCCAGCAGGTTGCGCGCGCGCGCGACGATGGTCTTGAGCAGGCCTTGCAGGTCGAGCCGGCTGGACAGGTCCTGCGCGGATTCGATCACTGCCAGCAGGCCACGCTCGCGCTCCTGATGCAGCTCGAGCCGGTTGCGCACCGCCATCGCCATGCGCACGGTCTCCACCAGCGCCGGCTTGGCGGGGTCGTCGGGCGGCAGCGTGTCGAGCAGCGCCAGCCGGCGCGCGAACTCGTCGGCCGACGCGCCCTGGTGCAACAGCTCGACCAGGTCGCGCACCAACTGCGCGTCGCGCTCGACCGGGTCGGCCGATTTCATGGCCGGTGCAGCCGACGGCGACATTGAAGCGACGCCGCCGATGTGCGCGGATCACATAGGGTTCTGCGAGCAGACCGGCGAGACTCGCGCGCCATGTCGATCCTCGACTCGCTGCGCCCTGCGCCGAACCTGCGCGTGCTGGTCACCGCCGGTGCCGGCGGCGTCGGCGGCGCGATCGCGCGCGCGTTCCACGAGGCCGGGTCGCGCGTGCACGTGTGCGACGTCGACCGCAGCGCGCTCGATCGTTTGACCTCGGGTGTGCCGGGCATCACCGGCAGCATGGCCGACGCATCGTTCCCGGCCGACGTGGATGGCGTGTTCGACGACGTGCGCGGTGCGCTCGGCGGCCTCGACGTGTTGATCAGCAATGCCGGCATTGCCGGGCCGATCGGGCCCATCGAGGACATCGACGGGAGTTTTTGGGAACGCACGATCGCGGTGAATGTTAACAGTCAGTTCCATTTCGCCCAGCGCGCCGTGCCGCTGCTGAAGCAGTCGGTGTCGAGCCCGTGCCTGATCGCGACCGGGGCGATGGCCGGCAGACCGGGCCGCGGCCTGCGCACGCTCTATGCATCGAGCAACGCAGCGGTGGTGGCCTTGATGCAATCGCTGGCCCTGGAACTCGGCCCGCACGGCATCCGCGTCAACGCGATCTTGCCCGGTGTGATCGTCGCTCTCGACGACGTGGCTGCGCTCGCTCTGTTTCTCTGCTCACCGGCCGCGCGCAACCTGACCGGACAAGCGGTGCGCATCGACGGTCAAGCCGAAGGTCCTTGACTCACCGGGCAGGCGGCGGCGCCCGCTTTGGGCTGGGCCATCTAGAGCGCATCGCAGCCCCGGGCATCGACGACGCTATACTGCGGGCTCGGCTGGATTCATCCAGCCGTTTCGTTCATCCCCTCTGACCTTTGCCATGCGCCGTTCCAGGCCCATGGCGCCGCAAGCAGTGCGGTCGGCGGCGATGCCGTCGCCTTCGACTTGCCCGTAGCGCCGCACCGGCCACATGCCCGGTGCTCGACGCGAGCTGATCTCCCGGTGACTTGACCCCAGCGACCCGCAATCGGGCCGCTTGGCGCGCCGTTGCGCGCGCCTCTTGCGAAAGAGTCCGATGAGTTTCGAACCCCTGAACCTGCACCCCGCCCTGCTCGCCGCCGTGAGCGACGCCGGCTACAACGACGCCACCGCGGTCCAGCAACGTGCAATCCCGCCGGCGCTCGAAGGCCGCGACCTGATGGTGTCGGCCAGCACCGGCAGCGGCAAGACCGCCAGCTTCGTGCTGCCGGCGCTGACCCGCGTGCTCGCCGCGCGCAACGACCCCGCGCAGCGCCCCCTCAAAGGTCAAATCAACGGTCCGCGCGTGCTGGTGCTGGTGCCGACGCGCGAACTCGCGATCCAGGTCTCGAAAGCCGCGATGGCCTATGGCCGCCACGTGCGCGGCCTGCGCGTGTCCACCGTGGTCGGCGGCGTGCCCTACGGCCTGCAGCTGCGCCAGCTCAGCGGCCCGCTCGACATGCTGATCGCCACGCCCGGCCGCCTGATGGACCACATGCAATCCGGCAAGGCGATTCTGTCGAACGTGGAGATGCTGGTGCTCGACGAAGCCGATCGCATGCTCGACATGGGCTTCATCGACGACATCCAGTTCATCGGCCAGGCTCTGCCGGTCGAGCGCCAGACCGTGATGTACAGCGCCACCTTCGGCGGCCACGTGGGCCGCCTGGCGCAATCGCTGCTGCGTGACCCGCTGCGCCTCGACGTGGCTTCACACACCGACACCCATGCCGACATCGAGCAGCGCCTGCACTGGGCCGACGACCTGCAGCACAAGAATGCGCTGCTGGATCACCTGCTGACCGACCGCAACGTCGACCAGGCGCTGGTCTTCACGAGCACCCAACGCGACGCCGACAAGCTCGCCGAGCGCCTGTACGAAATGGG
>DATKJN010000882.1:0-2452 GCA_035543655.1 Burkholderiaceae bacterium
TACTACACGCTGGCCACTTACCACGCCTTCGCGATGCTCTCCAGCGCGATGGCGCAGGCCAAGACCACCGACCCGGCCAAGGTGGCGCGCACGATGGAAGGCCTGCGGTTCAAGAGCTTCAACGGCGACGTCGAGATGCGCAAGTCCGACCACCAACTGCAGCAGCCGCTGTACGTGACCGTGTGGAAGAAGGCCGACACGAAGAACCCGTACTCGGTGGAGAACACCGGCTACAACTTCCAGACGGTGAAGTACTACGACTCCTACGTCTCCAGCACGCCGACGTCGTGCGACATGAAGCGCCCGGGGACGCCGTGATGCGCGAGGCCTGAGCCGGATCCGTCCGGCTCGATTCGGGCTCGAGGCCCGCCGCGAGGGAGACCTCCGACGGGCCTTTTTGTCGGGCCCGTGGCGATTACGATGGCGGCCCTGTGGACCAGATCCTCATCAACGTATTGAACGGCGTCAGCTCCGGGCTGCTGCTGTTCATGCTCAGCTCGGGCCTGACGCTGATCTTCAGCATGATGGGCGTGCTGAACTTCGCCCACGCCAGCTTCTACATGATCGGCGCGTACTTCGCGTACACGCTCACCGGCCTGATCGGTTTCTGGCCGGCCCTGATCCTTGCGCCGCTCGGCGTCGGGCTGTTGGGTGCGGTGTTCGAGACCACGGCGTTGCGGCGCGTGCACAAGTTCGGCCATGTGCCCGAGCTGCTCATCACCTTCGGCTTGAGCTATGTGGTGCTCGAGGTCGTGCAGATCATCTGGGGCCGCACGCCGGTGGCGTTCGACCCGCCCGCATTTCTGCAGGGGCCGGCGTTCACGTTGATCCAGTCGCCCGACGGGTTTGGCCTCGCACTCGGAGCCGCCAACGATGCGGTGTGTCAGGCGGCCAAGTGCTCGCGATTCCCGATGACACGCGCCTTCATGATGATGGTGGCGCTGCTGATGCTCGTGGGTCTGTGGCTGCTGCTCACGCGCACGCGCATCGGCCTCGTGATCCAGGCCTCCCTCACGCACCCCGAGATGGTGGAGGCGCTCGGCCACAACGTGCCGCGCGTGTTCATGCTGGTGTTCGGCAGCGGCTGCGCACTCGCCGGATTGGCCGGCGTCATCGGCGGGGTCACCTTCGTCACCGAGCCGGCGATGGCCGCGGTGGTCGGCTCGATCATCTTCGTGGTGGTGGTGGTCGGCGGTATGGGTTCGCTGGCCGGCGCGTTCATCGCGTCGCTGCTGATCGGCCTGCTGCAGACGCTGCCGCTCACGGTCGACTCGTCGCTGGCCGATCTGATCAAGATTTTCGGCGGCCAGGTCACCGACAAGAGCGCGTGGTGGCCGATCCTGCGCATCACGCTGTCGCAAGCGGCGCCGATCCTGCCGTACCTGCTGTTGGTGCTGATCCTGATCTTCCGGCCGCGCGGACTGCTCGGCACGCGGGAAGGCTGACGATGGCCGGCACATCGGAACACCTGGCGCGGCGCGACTGGCTCGTGTGGCTCGGCTTTGCGATCGTGCTGATGGTCGCGCCGTTGCTGTGGCGCTCGAGCTTCGCGCAGACGATGCTGTCGCAGATCGGCATCGCGATCATCGCTTGCCTGGCCTACAACATCCTGCTCGGACAGGGCGGCATGTTGAGCTTCGGCCACGCGGTGTACAGCGGCCTGGGCTCGTTCATCGCGATCCATGCGCTGAACCTCACGGCGAAAGGGCAGCTCGGCATTCCCGTGAGCCTGATGCCGCTGGTGGGCGGCTTCGCCGGGCTGTTCTTCGCCGCCATCCTCGGCTACGTGACGACCAAGAAGTCGGGCACCACGTTCGCGATGATCACGCTGGGCATCGGCGAGCTGGTGGCGTCGATGTCGTTGATGATCCCCGAGTTCTTCGGCGGCGAAGGCGGCATCCAGGGCAACCGCGTGGTCGGACAGCCGGTGTTGGGCATCAACTTCGGCCCGCAGATCCAGATCTACTACCTGATCGCGCTGTATTGCTTCGTCAGCACCGTGGCCATGTACGCCCTCACGCGCACGCCGCTCGGTCGCATCCTGAACGCCGTGCGCGACAACCCCGAGCGCGTGGAGTTCGTGGGCTACAGCACGCAGCACGTGCGCTACCTCGCGTTCATGATCTCGGGCTTTTTCTCCGGCATCGCCGGTGGGTTGGGCGCACTCAACTTCGAGATCGTCACGTCCGAGGTCGTCGGCGCCGCGCGTTCCGGCGGCTACCTGCTGTTCGTGTTCCTCGGCGGCGCCACCTTCTTCTTCGGCCCGATCCTCGGTGCGGTGCTGCTGGTGATCGCGCTGGTGCTGCTGTCGGAGCTCACCAAGGCGTGGCTGCTGTACCTCGGCATCGTGTTCCTGATCATGGTGATGTACGCACCGGGCGGGCTGGCCAGCCTGCTGATGATGAACCTGCGCGTGGCCGCTTTCGGCAAGCTCGGGCGCCTGTGGCGTCAC
>DATKJN010000883.1:0-2210 GCA_035543655.1 Burkholderiaceae bacterium
AAGGCCCTGCCCTGCAGCGGCTCGAATTGCCCTACCCGATCGCCGACTTGGCCGACGCGTGAGCGACCCGCGACGGGAACTGTTCATCTACTACCGCGTGGCGTGCGCGCACTGGCGCGACGCGGCGAACGCGGTCGAACAGTGGCAGCAGCAGCTTCGACGGTCCCATCCGGAGCTGGTGACGCGCGTGTTGCGGCGGCCCGAGGCGATCGACGATATGGTCACCTTGATGGAGGTGTATGCAGTCAAAGGCGGCTCGGTCGGCTCTCCGCTCGAAGCCGAGATCGCGCGTGGTGCGTCGGCGCTGCAACCCTGGCTGATCGGCGAGCGTCGCAGTGAACGCTTCGACACGCTCGAATAGCACCCGCCGCTACAGCGCGCGCACCATCTCGACGTGCGGGATGCCGGCCTCGTCGAACACCGGACCCCGCGCGACGAAGCCGGCGCGGCTGTAAAACGGTGCCGCGCCGAGCTGCGCATGCAGCAGGGCCTCGCGGTCGCCGCGTTCGCGCGCGTACTGCAGCAGCGCGTCGAGCACAGCGCGGCCGATGTGGCCGCCTCGCATCGGCGCCAGCACGGCCATGCGGCCGATCTTCGCCACACCGGGCACGTGTTCGAGCAAGCGCCCGGTGGCCAGCGGCACGCCAAAGCGGTTGACGGCGAGCGCGTGCACGCAGTCTTCGTCGGCGCCATCCCACTCCATCTCGGCTGGGATCTGTTGCTCGTCGACGAAGACCTGCGAGCGAATCTTGCGCGCCGGCTCGCCGAGTTCGCTCCAGCGGCCCACGCGCACGTCGACCATCGACTTGCCGGCTTCGAAGGCATTGAGCACGTCGCGCAGCTCCTGCGGGATCGGCTTGGAGGTCATCGTGGCCGGATCGGCGAACACGTAGACCAACTCCCCGCTCACCAACAACTGTTCGCCCCGGAACACCGAACAGCCCAACACCATGGACGAGTTGCCGACGCGCTGCGTGCGCACGCCGACTTCGATCTGCTCGTCATAGCGCGCGGACGCCGCGTATTCGACCGTGGCCTTGCGCGCATACAGGTCGCCGCCAAGATACGCCATGGTGTCGTGGTACGGCATCGCCAGTGCGCGCCAGTAGCCCGCCACGGCGGTGTCGAAGTACATCAGGTAGTGCGCGTTGAACACGATCTGCTGCATGTCGACCTCGACCCAGCGCACGCGCAGGCGTTCGAAGAAGCGGAAGTCGGTTCGCGCACTGGTCATGGCATCCTTGGAGATTCGTCAAACGGCGGTGCTTGTTTCGACGACCGCAAAGCATACCGAAACGACCCGCCTGTCCCGCTCGAAGGAACCCCATGGCACGCATCGCTTATCTGACTCAGATCGAGATCGACCACGGTGCCGTCGCTTGCCTGCCGCAGGAGTGCGATGCGGCCGGCATGCGTCGGCCGCTGTTGGTGACCGACCCCGGTGTGCGCGCAGCCGGGGTGTTTGATCATGTGCTCAAGGCCCTGGGTGCCCGCGAACATGCGGTGTTCGATCAAACGCCGAGCAACCCCACCGAAGCGGGCGTGCGCGCAGCGGTCGACATCTTTCATCGCGAGCGTTGCGATGGTCTGGTGGCGATTGGCGGCGGCTCCAGCATCGATCTGGCCAAGGGTGTTGCCATTGCGGCCACGCACGACGGACCGTTGAAGATCTACGCCACCATCGAAGGTGGCAGCCCGAAGATCACGGCCAACGTGGCGCCGCTGATCGCGGTGCCGACGACCGCCGGCACCGGCAGCGAAGTTGCACGCGGCGCGATCGTGATCGTCGACGACGGCCGCAAGCTCGGCTTTCACAGCTGGCACTTGGTCCCAAAGACGGCGATCCTCGATCCCGAACTCACCCTTGGACTGCCGCCGTGGCTGACCGCCGCCACCGGCATGGACGCGATCGCGCACTGCATGGAGACGTTCATGGCGCCGGCCATCAACCCGCCGGCCGACGGCATTGCGCTGGATGGATTGGAGCGGGCTTGGGCGCACATCGAGCGGGCCACCCGCGACGGCCACGATCGCGATGCGCGCTGGCACATGATGAGCGCCAGCATGCAAGGCGCGATGGCCTTCCAGAAGGGCCTCGGATGCGTGCATTCGCTGAGCCACAGCCTTGGCGGCGTGAATCCGAAGCTGCACCACGGCACGCTGAATGCGATGTTCCTGCCGGCGGTCGTGCGCTTCAACGCCAGTGCGCC
>DATKJN010000884.1:0-3092 GCA_035543655.1 Burkholderiaceae bacterium
CCGTCGGCGCTGGCAATCGCCGTGCACTGGCCTGGGTGTTGGGTGCGCTGGCCGGACTGATGCTCATCCTGCAGTTCGGCGGTGGGTTCATCGCGGCCTCGGCGTGGTTGTTCGTGGGCACTGCGCGAGGCTTCGGGGCGCCGCTGGGCGCCAAGTCAGTCGGCATCGGTGTGGCGTTGTCGGCGGTCGTGTACCTCTTCTTCACGAAGGCACTGTCGCTGGGCTTGCCGGCCGGCCCGCTCGAGCGATTGTTCGCCTGATATGGAGGCGACACTCGCCGCACTGGCGCAGGGTATCGCCGTCGCGGCGCAGCCGGGCAACCTGCTGTTCGCCGGCATCGGCGTGATGCTCGGTACGCTGGTGGGCATCCTGCCCGGTATCAGCCCGTCGCTCACGGTGGCGCTGCTGCTGCCGGTCACGTTCAAGCTCGACCCCACCGGGTCGCTGATCATGTTCGCTGGCATCTATTTCGGCGGCATGTACGGCAGCTCGACCACGGCGATCTTGCTCAACACCCCAGGTGAGGCCGCATCGATCGCCACCGCGATCGAGGGCCACGCCATGGCGCGCGCCGGTCGTGGCGGCCCTGCGCTGGCCACCGCGGCCATCGGTTCCTTCGTTGCGGGCACGCTCGCCACGATCGCGCTCGCGTTGCTGGCTCCGGTGTTGGTGGAACTCGCCGTGCAGTTCGGCCCGTGGGATTATTTTGCGTTGATGGTGCTGGCCTTCATCACCGTGTCGGCGACGTTCGGTGATTCAGTACTGCGCGGGCTGACCAGCTTGGCGCTCGGGCTGGTTTTTGGTTTGGTGGGCATCGACAAGCTCACGGGTCAAGCGCGCCTCGCGTTCAGCGTGCCTACGTTGCTCGACGGCATATCCATCACGACCCTGGCGGTGGGCTTGTTTGCTATCGGCGAGACCCTCTACGTGGCGTCACGCTTTCGTGGTCTGCAGGAGAGCATCGAAGCCGTGCGCGGCTCGCTGTGGATGACGCTCGACGACTGCCGTCGCTCTTGGAAGCCATGGCTCCGCGGCTTCGGGCTCGGATTTCCGATCGGCGCCTTACCGGCCGGGGGCGCCGAGGTGCCGACGCTGCTGTCGTACACCCTGGAACGCAAGCTCACCAGGCCGCCGAGTCAGTTCGGTAAGGGAGCCATCGAGGGTGTGGCGGGGCCAGAGGCCGCAAACAATGCGGCCGCGACCGGCACGCTGGTTCCGTTGTTGTCACTCGGCCTGCCGACCTCTGCGACCGCAGCGATGTTGCTCGCCGGATTTCAACAGTACGGCCTCGTGCCCGGTCCGCTATTGTTCGTGTCGAACGCTGACCTGGTGTGGGGACTGATCGCGAGCTTCTTCATCGGCAATCTCATGCTGCTGGTGCTCAACCTGCCTTTGGTGGGACTGTGGGTCAAGCTGCTCACAGTGCCGCAGCCATGGCTCTACGCCGGGATCCTGGTGTTCGCGGCGATGGGGACCTTGGCTGCCAACCCTTCAACGGTAGAACTGCTGCTGCTCGTGATCTTCGGCATCACCGGCTACTTGATGCGCTGCTGGCACTATCCCGTGGCGCCGATGATCGTCGGATTGATTCTCGGACCGATGGCCGAAGGGCAATTCCGGCGCGCGCTGCAAATCAGCCTCGGCGACGCACTGGTGTTCTTCAAACACCCGAGTTCAGCTGCGTTGCTGGCGATTGCCGCCGTCGCACTTGTGGCACCGCTCGTGTTCCGCGGACTGCGACGCTTCAAGGGCGAAGACGCTTAGCCCGGCGTTCGGCACCGAGGTGCCATTCGTGCGTTGTGTGGTCAGAGATTTGAGTGTCCGGAACTGCGATGCGGCGGCCACCGACCGCAACCGCTGCACAGCGACCATGGCGGCCAGCGCCAGAAGCGGTCAGCCAGTGACGCGCTGCCGCCCGCGCATCCACGCGCGGCCGGCGCGCGTAGCCCACCTGATGTCCGATGACCTGTCCTTGCGCAAGCACACGTCCGCGGCGTCGTCCCATCTGCGCTGGCGGCTGTGGCTCACGCGTGCGGCACTGACACTGGTGACCATGGCGGCGCTGGCCTATGCGGCCGCCGTCGGCTACATGTGGGTGCGCCAGGAGCAGCTGCTGTTCGCGCCCGACGTGCTGGCTACCGATCAGGGCCTCAAGCTCGACGATGACGTGCATGAAGTATTCGTCGACGTGGCCGACGCCAAGCTCCACGCGTTGCACCTGCGCCTGTCCAATCCGCGCGGCGTGGTGTTCTATCTGCACGGCAACACCGGGAGCGTGCAGCGCTGGTTCGTCGATGCCGACCTGTACCGGCGCGCCAACTTCGACCTCTTCATGCTCGACTACCGTGGCTACGGCAAGAGCAGCGGCCGCATCGAAAGCGAGGCACAGCTGCAGGCCGACGTGCGCGCCGCCTGGCAGCAGATCGCGCCGCTGTACGCCGGCAAGCGTCGCGTGATCCACGGCCGCTCGCTCGGCACGGCACTGGCGGCGCAACTGTCGGCCACGGTCAGGCCCGAGCTCACTGTGCTGGTATCGCCGTACAGCAGCCTGGAGGCGCTGATCGCGGAGATGTACCCGTGGGTTCCGTCGTTCGTGCTGCGCTACCCGCTGCACACCGATCGCGCCGTGATGCAGATGCGCACACCGCTGCTGATCGTGCACGGCGAGCGCGACACGTTCATCACGCCCGAGCACGCGCGGCGGCTGGCGTCGCTGAAAGCGGATGCCCAGCTCGTGGTGGTGCCCGACGCGGGGCATGGCAACATCGTGGACAGCGCGGGCTACCGCAACGCGTTGCGCGTGCCACTCGAGGCGCCGTGATGCGCATCGCGAGCGCGGTCGCTGGCCAACCTGCTGATCACCGACGGCAGGGCCACCGACGTGCCACCGGCGCAGGCGGCCGGTCCAAGGGTTTCGCTGGATTGCTCTGAACCTCCTCGGAAGCGGCCGCAACACAAGGCGGCCACTCTCTTGTAGGTGGGCGTGTCTAAGCCTAGGAGTTCAGCATGAAACAAGCACTTGTCGCGGCACTGATTCTGTCGGTGGGTATCGTCCCCGCTTCCGTCTGGGCTCAGTCGAAGGATGAATGCGA
>DATKJN010000885.1:0-4633 GCA_035543655.1 Burkholderiaceae bacterium
CCTTGAAGCTCTCGCTCGATGCCGGAACCGACCTCTTGTCGATCAGCGGCGCGATCGCGTTGGCCATCTCGGGCAGCAGCGCCACCTCGACGAAGATCAGCGGCTCGTCGGGCAGCTGGGGGTGGAAGAACGCGAAGCAGCGCCGGTCGGGCTGCAGCCGCCGACGCAGGTCGTCCCAGCCGTCGATCTCGTGCACCGCCTCGTGACGGATGATCTGCTCGAGCAACTGCGCTGGCGAGCGCCAGTCGACGCGCCGCATCTGCAGGAAGCCGGCGTTGAACCAGCTCGACAGCAGGTGCAGCAGGTCGGCTTCCACCGCCCGCAGCTGCGGCTGCCGAGGCAGCCGCTCGAGCAGCGCGCGGCGCAGCCGCACGATGGCCGCCGTGCCGCCGGGGGCGCGGTTCAGACGCCGGAATAGCTCCTGCCGCGGCGGCTCGGTGACCTGGGTCAGCCGCATCAGCTGCTCGGCGCCCGGTTTGATCGCATAGGCCTGCGCGCTGGCCAGCACCGCCTGCGGGTCGGGGCTGAAGTCGCGTGCGAGGTGGTCGAAGAAGCGCGCGCGCCGCTCGTCGGCCAACGCATCGATGCGCTCGACGATGGTCGACGCGATCGCCGGACCGTTGGCCTCGCCGCGTTCGCTCAACAGGCGCCGGCATTCCGACAGCAGGCCACGCAGTGCATGGTCGTGGCGCATCACCTGCGCCCGTGCCTTCAGCTCAGCCAGCACGACGTGCCGCCTTGCGTGGCCGCGCCGCGCGTTTGGATTCGAGTTGCTGCAGGGCCTTGAGCGCCGTGAGCTGGGCCATCAGATGGTCGTGCATCGCGCGTTCGGCGCGCACCGCATCGCGTTGCTCGATCGCATCGATCAACACGCGGTGCTCGTTGATCGACGCGTCGATGCGGCCGGGCAGCGCGAGCTGCCGGCCGCGCCACAGCCGCACGAACTTGCGCAGGTCGCCCGTCACGCGGTCGAGCCAGCGGTTGTCGGCCAGCGCCTGCACGCGGCTGTGGAACACATGGTTGGCGGCGTAGTAGCCGTCGATGTTGTGCGCCGCGGCATGGCGTTCGAGCTGGTTGTGCAGCCGCTTCAACTCGGCGACGTCGTCGTCGCCGGCCCTGCGCACGGCCTCGTAGGCGCAGCGCCCTTCGAGCAGGGCCATCACCGGCAGCAGCGCCTCGGCGTCGGCATCGGTCATCTCGACCACCCGGCAGCCGCGCCGCGGCACCAGCTCGACCAGGCCTTCGGCGGCCAACACCTTCAGTGCCTCGCGCAGCGGCGTGCGGCTGATGTTCCAGCGCGCGGCCAGGGCCAATTCGTCGATGTAGTCGCCGGGTTTGAGCTCGCGCTCGAACACCATCGCGCGCAGGCGTGCCGCCACGCCATCGTGCATCGAGGTGCCGTGCAGCGGGATCGGGTCGACCATGGCGTCACTTTCCGTCGGATTGTGGGGCACTGTAATCCCGTAATTATGTAATCTCAAGGCCAGGGTTTCTCGCATCCTGCGGGGCCGCGCCGATGGCTGCCACGGTTGCCCGCCGCTACAGTCGTCGCATGACCGCCCGCCATTCACTGCCGCAGAGCGCCGACGGCGTGCTCAAGCTCGCCGCGCAGTCGATGTTCGACCTGTTCGCGCAGACCGCGATGGGCATGATGGTGGTCGACCGCGAGCACCGCATCGTGTGGATCAGCGAGGGCTACAAACAGTTCCTGCCGGCGCTGGGCTTCCAGCGCGACAGCGACTTCGTCGGCAAGCGCGTCGAGGAGGTGGTGCCCAACACGTTGATGCCGCAGGTGATCGAGACCGGCCGCACGATCCTGGTCGACCTGCTCACCAACAAGGCGGGCACGTTCCTGGTGAGCCGCTTGCCGCTGCGCGACGACGAGGGCCAAGTGATCGGCGCGGTCGGCCTGGTGCTGATGGACCATCCGGAATCGACGATGCAGCCGCTGATGACCAAGTTCTCGCGCTTGCAGCGCGAACTCGAGGATGCGCAACGTCAGCTCGCGGCGCAGCGGCGCCCGAAGTACACGATCGCCAGTTTCATCGGCGCCAGCGCGCCGGCGCTCGACGTCAAGCGCCAGGCACGGCGCGTGGCCGGCACCGATTCGACCGTGCTGCTGCTCGGCGACCCCGGCACCGGCAAGGAGCTGCTCGCACATGCCATCCATGCGGCGTCGGCGCGCGCCGCGGCGCCGTTCGTCACCGTGAATATCGCTGCCGTGCCCGAGACCTTGCTCGAGGCCGAGTTCTTCGGCGTGGCACCGGGTGCCTACACCGGCGCCGATCGCAAGGGTCGCGAGGGCAAGTTCAAGCTGGCCGACAACGGCACGATCTTTCTCGACGAGATCGGTGACATGCCGCTGCCGCTGCAGGCCAAGTTGCTGCGTGTGCTGCAAGAGCAGGAGGTCGAGCCGCTCGGCAGCAACCAGGTGCACAAGCTCAATGTGCGGGTGATCGCCGCCACCAGCCGCGACCTGGTCGAAATGGTCGCGCAGGGCCTGTTCCGGGCCGATCTGTACTACCGGCTGCACGTGCTGCCGATCCGTCTGCCGCGCCTGACCGACCGGCTGGAGGACCTCGAGCCGCTGGCCGACGCGCTGCTCGACGACATCGCGCGCCGCAGCGGCCTGCCGCACAAGGCGCTGGCCAGCGACGCGCTGGAGCGGCTGACACAGCACCGCTGGCCCGGCAACATCCGCGAGCTGCGCAATGTGCTGGAGCAAGCGGCGCTGATGACCGACGACCTGCTGCTGACCGCGCGCCACCTGTCGATCGCGCCCGCCAGTGCGTCGGCCGCGCCGCTGGCCGCTGTCACCGTGCCGGCAGCGACGGCTGCACCGCCTGCCGCATTGAGGCCCGAACCGGCGGCGCCGTTCAAGCCGCTGCCGCAGGCGATCGCCGAGCTCGAGACGCGCGCCATCCGCGAGGCGCTGGCGGCCACCGGCGGCAACAAGCTCGCGGCGGCGAAGCTGCTCGGCATCTCGCGCGCCACGCTGTACGAGAAGCTGGGCGCCGCCGAAGACGCCGGCTCGTGAGCAGCGCGAAGCGCGTGGCCGCGCCGGTGCGTTCGAGGCACTTCGCCAGCGCCGGACGCCGACTCGGGGCATTGACTTCACCGGCCGGTCGCGGCTGAAATTCGCGTTCCGTTTCGCGCCGCGTCGATGAGCAACACCGAACCCCAGCACCGCCGATGGATCCGCGCCAGCGCGCTCGCGCTGGCCTGCGGCCTGCTGGGCTGCGCTGCGGCACGCGCCGCGATCGAGGCCGACGGCGTCGAGGCCACCAAGCGCGAGCTGCTGCGCACGCAGGCGCTGGCGCTCGAGAATGGTGAAGGGGTCGAGCGCGACCCGGTCGCTGCCGCCAAGCTGTACTGCGAAGCCTCGCGCCTGGGCGATGCGGCGTCGCAGTTCAACCTCGGGTGGATGTACAGCAACGGACGCGGCGTTGAGCGCAGCGATCAGTGGGCCGCATTCTTCTTCCATGCGGCCGCCGAACAAGGCTACGAGCAGGCCCAGCGCATGCTCGGCCAGGTCGGCGGGCCGCCGACCTACGTGCCCGACTGCATGCGCGAGCCCGATCCACCTAAGGTCGCCGCGGCACCGCCGGTGCGCCGCTCCACGCCGGGTGCGGGCGCGCTGCTGCCGCAGGTGCCGGTTCACTCGAAGGGGCCGGTCTTCATCGTCGACATGGTCAAGCAGATCGCGCCGAACTTCAAAGTGCATCCGCAGCTGGTGCTGTCGGTGATCGAGGTCGAATCGCGCTTCGACACCGTGGCGCTGTCACCGAAAAACGCCAAGGGCCTGATGCAGCTGATCCCGGAGACCGCGGCGCGCTTCGGCGTGCGCAACGCCTACGACGCATCGCAGAACATCCGCGGCGGCACGGCCTACCTGCAATGGCTGCTGGCGTACTACCAGGGCGACGTGTCGCTCGCAGCCGCCGCCTACAACGCCGGCGAAGGCGCGGTGAACCGCTATCGCGGCGTGCCTCCGTACGCCGAGACCCGCGCCTATGTGCGCAAGGTGATCGATCTGTTCGGTGCCTACTTCCACCCGTTCGACGCCACCGTGACCGAGCCGTCGCCGCAACTCGGTGCGATCAAGGGCATCGCACTGAGTCGTTGAAGCGGGGCAGCGGCGCTTTTCGGGGGACGCACCGGCCGCCGGCTTGACCGCGCGAGCAGCAGAGGATCAAACTGGTCGCCGACCCTGTCGCTCGACGCAGGGTCGGCGCTGTCGATGAAGGCCTTGCCGTTGGTCCTTGCCGTGGTGATCGCTGCGATCGCAGCGCTGGCGGTGCTCGTGGTTCCGATTTCGCCGATCCTGCTCGAGGCTGGGACCCCTGCTCGCATGGCGTCGATGCCGATGAGCGCGGCGCCGGCGATTGCGCATGGCGTGGCTGACACGGCGAAGCGCCTCTCGCAGCCAGCCGCGACCGACAATACCAGCCTGCGTCAGCGACTCGAACAGCTGCTGAAGCGGGGAACGGCGCGCGACCGCTACCAGGCGTTCAACCTGCTCGCGCGGTGCGCGCACGCCGCCGACTTCGATCGTTACTTGACGTCGCTGCCTCCCGGCGCCGAGACCGCGCGTTTGCGCGAGCGCTACGGCGACGGATCGGTGCGCATCGCG
>DATKJN010000886.1:0-4865 GCA_035543655.1 Burkholderiaceae bacterium
GGAGAGCAACGTCGACCTGACGGGCGAGCTGGTCAACATGATCACCGCGCAACGCATCTACCAGGCCAATGCGCAGACCATCAAGACCATCGACCAGACGATGCAGACGCTCGTCAACATGCGCTGATCCGCGCCTGACGATTCGAGTGCACTGAACAGGAGTTGCGATGGACCGCATGATCTACCTGTCGATGACGGGCGCCAAGGCGACCATGCAACGCCAGGAGGTGCTGGCGCACAACCTGGCCAACGCCTCGACACCTGGCTTTCGCGCCGAGCTCACCGCGTTTCGCGCTGTGCCGGTGCTTGGGGAGGGGGCCGCGACGCGTGTCTATGCGCTCGAGTCGACGCCGGGCTACAACGCCGAGCCGGGCGCGGTGCAGGCCACCGGACGCAACCTCGACGTGGCGATGAAGGGCAACACCAGGCTCGCCGTGCAGGGGCTCGACGGCACCGAGGCTTACACGCGCACCGGTGCGCTCGACGTCAACAACGAGGGCGTGCTGATCACCAAGACCGGCCTCACGGTGTTGGGCGACGGCGGGCCGATCACGGTGCCCGCCAATGCCCAGGTTCAGATCGCCCCCGACGGCACCATCAGCGCCGCGGTCGGCAACGCCAGGCCGCAGTCGGTGGGCAAGCTCAAGCTGGTGACACCCGAGTCGCCGTTGCAGCGCGGCGAGGACGGCTTGTTCCGCGGTGCCAACGGCGACGTGTCGGCCGACCCCGAGGCACGTGTGCAGGACAGCGCGCTCGAAGGCAGCAACGTCAGCCCGGTCGAAACCATGATCGCGATGATCGCGGCCGCGCGCCAGTTCGAGCAGCAGATGAAGATGGTGCACAGCGCGCAGGAAAAAGAGCAGGCTGGCACCAAGCTGCTTTCGAACGGCTGACGAATCCCCGTTACGCTCCACCGCAAGAAGCGCTGCCCCGGCAGCGCTTTTCGCTTTATCGGCACCCTCAAGGCCGGCGGATCATGGCGCCACACTTCCGTGGAGCCACGGCCATGATGCGTTCGCTTTGGATCAGCAAGACCGGGATGGAGGCCCAGCAAACCCAGCTGGACACCATCGCCCACAACCTCGCCAACGTGGGGACCAACGGCTTCAAGCGCGGCCACGCCGTGTTCGAAGACCTGATCTACCAGAACCTGCGCCAGGCGGGCGCCAACAGTTCCGAGCAGACGCAGCTGCCGACCGGCCTGCAGGTCGGCCTGGGCGTGCGGCCGGTGTCGCTGTCGCGCAATTTCTCGCAGGGCAACCTGCAGCAGACCGGCAACACGCTCGACATCGCGGTCAAGGGCAGCGGCTTCTTCCAGATCCAGATGCCCGACGGCAGCGTGGCCTACACGCGCGATGGCGCGTTCCAGGTCGATGCACAGGGTCGCCTGGTCACCAACAACGGCTTCGTGGTGCAGCCCGGTATCACGATCCCGGCCAACGCGCAGAGCGTGACGATCGCCGCCGACGGCACCGTGGGCGCACTGCTGCCTGCGCAATCGGCACCCACCACGGTGGGTCAATTGCAGCTGGTGTCGTTCACCAATCCGGCCGGCCTGGAGCCGCGCGGCCAGAACCTGTTCACCGAGACCGCCGCATCGGGCACGCCGAACGCGGCCGCACCGGGCAGCGACGGCCTCGGCACGCTGGCGCAAGGCTACGTTGAGACCAGCAACGTCAACGTGGTCGAAGAGCTGGTGGCGATGATCCAGACGCAGCGGGCGTACGAGATCAACTCCAAGGCGATCCAGACCTCCGACCAGATGCTGCAGCGTCTGGGCCAGCTGTGATCGATGCGAGGCCGATGATGAAAAGCGGGTCGTTCGCGCTGGTCGCGCTGCTGCTGTTGCCCGGCTGCGCGGCACTCGATGCGGTGCAGCGTGTGCCCAAGGTCGACGTGATCGACGCCAAGGGCGTCGAGCCGGCCGCCGAGCCCGCAGCGGGGGCCGCACCGCCGCACAGCAACGGCGCCATCTTCCAGGCCGACCGCTATCGGCCGCTGTTCGAGGACCATCGCGCGCGATTGGTCGGCGACACGCTCACCGTTCACATCATCGAGAAGGTCAGCGCGACGCAGAAGTCCACCAGCACGGTCGATCGCGAGGGCTCGCTGGAAGCGGGCATCACGGCCATGCCGCTGGCGAGCGCCAATTCATTCAATCGTGCACGCGCCGAGGCCACGCACAACAACACGTTCAGCGGCAAGGGCACCACCGAGAACAGCAACGACTTCTCCGGCACCATCACCGCCACCGTGGTGCGCGTGCTGCCCAACGGCCACTTGATCGTCGCCGGCGAGAAGCAGATCGGCGTCAACGCCAACGTCGACGTGCTGCGCTTCTCGGGCCAGGTGGATCCGCGCGCGATCGCGCCGGGCAACAGCGTGCCGAGCACCGCGATCGCCAACGTGCGCATCGAACAACGTGGCCGCGGCCAACAAGCCGAGGCGCAGTCGATGGGCTGGCTGTCGCGCTTTTTCCTGAGCCTGTGGCCGGTTTGAGGAGCGCCTGCACATGAACACCACCCAGTACGACACCCTGTTCGAGCTGCCGACCCCCCAACCGAGCGAGCGCGCGCTGACGCGGCTGGTGTGGTTGGTGGTGGCACTCGCCGGCCTGCTGCTGTGCTGGCCCACGCACGCCGCGCGCATCAAGGAAGTGGCCAGCGTGCAAGGCGTGCGCTCCAACCAGCTCACCGGGTATGGCCTGGTGGTTGGCCTCGACGGCACCGGTGACCAGAGCTCGCAGGCGCCGTTCACCGCGCAAAGCATCATCGCCATGCTGCAGCAGATGGGCGTGAGTCTGCCCAGCGGCACGCAGATGCAGCTGCGCAACGTGGCCGCGGTGGTGGTCACCGCCGAGCTTCCGGCCTTCGCGCAGCCCGGCCAACGCATCGACACCACAGTGTCGTCTATCGCCAATGCCAAGAGCTTGCGCGGCGGCACCTTGATCGCCACGCCGCTGAAAGGCGCGGACGGTCAGATCTACGCATTCGCGCAGGGCAACCTGGTGGTCGGCGGTGCCGGCGCGGCGGCCGGCGGCTCCAGCGTGCAAATCAACCATCTGCTCGCCGGCCGCGTGCCGCAGGGCGCGACCGTGGAGCGCTCGGTGCCCACGCCGCTGCAGCAGGGTGACTGGCTGCAGCTCGACTTGAACGCGGCCGACTTCGCCACCGCGCGCGAGGTGGCGCGCACGATCAACGCCGCCAAGGGCAACGGCACCGCACAGGCGCTCGACGGCCGCGTGGTGCGCGTGCGCATGCCCGGCGAGCCCGACGAACGCGTGGCCTTCCTGGCCGACATCGAGAACCTGGCAGTGGCGTTGCCGCGGCCGGCGGCCAAGATCGTGCTCAATGCGCGCACCGGTTCGGTGGTGATGAACGAGGCGGTGACCTTGGGCGCCTGCGCGGTGGCGCACGGCGCGCTGTCGGTGACGATCAGCTCCACGCCGGTGGTCAGCCAGCCGGCGCCGTTCAGCAACAGCGGCCGCACCGTGCACACCGAGCAGGCCGATATCTCGATCACCACCCAAAGCGGCTCGCTGATGCAGATGAAGGCCGGCGCCGATCTGGGCGAGGTGGTGAAGGCGCTCAACACCATGGGCGCCACGCCGCAGGCGCTGTTGGCGATCTTGCAGGCGATGAAGAGCGCCGGTGCGTTGAACGCCGAGATCGAGGTGATCTGATGGCCGTCAATCCCTTCGGAGGGCTCGCCGGCGATGCACGCGGCCTGCAGGCGCTGCGCAGCGATGCGGCGCGCGATCCGAAGGTCGCGGCCAAGGAAGCGGCGCGCCAGTTCGAAGCGCTGTTCATGCAGGAGCTGATGAAGAGCATGCGCGCGGCGCAGCTGTCGAGCGGCCTGTTCGACAACGATGCCAGCCGCATGGGCACCGAGATGCTCGACGCGCAGATGGCGCAGTCGTTCGCCGGCCGCCCGGGCGGGCTGTCGGAGGTGATCGCCAAGCAGCTCGAGCGGCAGATGGGCTTGAACCCGGGCCCGATCCCGAAACCCGACAGCAAGCCGTTGGTGCTGCAGACACCGGAGCAAGCGGCGCGCGCAGCCCGTGCGCCGCGGATTCCGGAGCAGGCCGCGGCATCGTTCGTGCAGCGACACGAGCAGGCGGCGGCGGCCGCCGAGCGAACCAGCGGCATCCCGGCGTCGTTCATGCTGGCGCAGGCCGGCCACGAGTCGGGCTGGGGCCGCCACGAGATCAAGCACGCCGACGGCACGTCCGCCCACAACCTGTTCGGCATCAAGGCCGGTGCCAGCTGGAAGGGTGCCGTGGCCGAGGTGACGACCACCGAATACGTCAACGGCGAGCCCAAGCGTTTGGTGCAGCGCTTTCGCGCCTACGCGAGCCCCGCCGAATCGTTTGCCGACTACGCCGCCTTGATGAAGAGCCAGCCGCGCTACCAGGCGGTGCTGGCGGCCGGCAACGACGCGCGCGCATTTGCCGAAGGCCTGCAGCGCGCGGGGTATGCCACTGACCCGCGTTACGCCGACAAGCTGAGCGGCGCCATTGCCACCACGCAGCGTCTGCGCCGCAGCGTGACCTGATCACGAGAGGAGAGACATGAGTGCATCTGGCCTGATGTCGATCGGCGTTCGCGCGATGAACGCCAACTACGTGGGCCTGCAGACCAGCGGCCACAACATCGCCAACGCCGGCGTCGAGGGCTACTCGCGCCAGCAGGTCGATCTGCAGACCGCGCTCGGCCAGTTCACCAGCGCCGGCTTCTTCGGCAAGGGCGTCGACGTCAAGACCGTGGCGCGCGTGTACGACCAGTTCCTGACGCGCGAGGCGATGACGTCGCGCGCGCAGTCGTCGTTCGACACGGCACGGCTGGATCGGCTGCAGCAACTGGAAT
>DATKJN010000887.1:0-2211 GCA_035543655.1 Burkholderiaceae bacterium
ACACACGATGCAAGCGCTGGAAGACACCTCGCTGCTATGGACCATCCTACTGCCGGCCGGGGAGCCGGGCAGTGCGTCGGCGACGAGCTGAACTCAGCGACGGGCGCCTCTACAGCGGGTTGGACAGCACGACCTCAACGCGGCGGTTGCGCTGCCGCCCGGCTGCCGTATCGTTGCTCGCCACAGGGCTGGCTTCGCCCAGCCCTCGCGCCGTGACCCGATTGCTCGCGACGCCACGATCGGTCAGGCCGCTCTTGACCGCGATCGCCCGCTTCTCAGACAGTGCCTGGTTCAGCGAGTCGGTGCCCACCGAGTCCGTGTAGCCCTCGATCGCGACCGTGCGCTGCGCATGTTCCTTCATGAACATGGCCAGCTGATCGAGCGGTTGGTTGGCACCCGGATTCAGCTCGGCGCGGCCGGTGTCGAACAGCACGTCGCCAAGCGTCAGCACCATGCCGCGGTCGGTCGGCCGAGCCTTCATCTCGGCGAGCTGCTCCTCGGCCGACTTGGCGCGCGCCTGCGCCGACGTTGTTTGCGCCTGCGATGAGCGCGTATCCGCCAGCCGCTCATCGGCCAGTTTGCGTGCGGCATCGGTCTGCGTGCGTTGCGCAGCAACCTCTAGCTGGGCCTTGTCGGCCAGCGCGCCCTGTGCCTTCGCTTCGCGCGTGCGCGAGTCGATCATGATGCTGTCGCGTTGCCTTGACGCGTCGGCGACCGCCAGCTCGGCCTGGGCGATGCGGCTCGACTGCAACGCGGTTTCGGTGCGTTGCCGGGCCAGGTACGCATGGTGTTCAACAGCCGCGGGGTCGTCGCCCTTGCGCTGCGCCGCGCTGGCCTGCTCCAGAGCCTGCTGCGCCTTGCGCAGCTCCAGCGGCGCGCTGCGGACCACCGCCGCGTCGGCCGCTGCGCGGTCGTAGCTGGCCGTTGCGTCGTCGAGCGCCGCATTGCGACTGGGTGGCACCGCGCAGGCCACCAGTGCGGCCGTGGCCACCGTCGTCAGCGCCAGTGGGAGGAAGTGTCGTGTGGTGTTCATGGTGTTCTTGCCATTGAAGGGTTAGAGGTCCAGGGTGCGACTCGGCATGCATTCATCGCGGGCTCTTGCGCTCGAGCTCCTGGCGCAGCATGTCGTTGCCGCGCGCCAGCTCGGTGACCGCAGTCTGCGCCTTGGCTGCGCGGGCCTTGCGCTCAGCCAGTTCGGCATCGGCCTCGGCCTGTTCAGACCAGCGTCGCGCCGGCTCAAAGCGCTTTTCGCGGGAGGCGGCCTCGGCCTTGCCGAGTTTCTCGCGCGCCGCCAGCAATTCGACCGGTGCCTGGTCGGCCGCGCCGGCGCTCTCTGCCTGCGCGATCGAGGCACGTGCACTGACCAGCTGGGCGACCGGGGGCTCGCCCGGAGTTGCACACGCGGCGAGAGTGCCCAGCAAGGCCACCGTGACCGGTGCGGCCCAGCGATGAATGGACATCGATCTGAATTCCATCAAAGTTCTCCTGTGCCGGCTGAAAGCCGACGCGATTCGGGTGAATGAATGAAGCGTGCGGGCGACTCGCTCGAGGCCCCTGCACAGCCCTGCGAGCCGACCTTCACAGCAGCCGACGGCTGCCAATTCAAGGCTTGGTGGCGGGCTCGCCGACTTCGCGGGTCACGAGCTCACGGTAGATGCCACCGCCGGCCACACTGCCCGTGGTCGTGCCCTGCCCCTGCATGCGCAACACGCAGTCTTGGCGATCGGGTTCGCGAAGCGCATCACAGCGCTTGAGCGCATTGCGCATCAGCTGTGCAGGGTTTTCGTCAGGGTGCGACGGCTGTGTTCCGGCATACAGAGTGCTCGCTTCGCTGAGGCACTCATCGCGTTCGCCCTGGTCTCGAATGCGCGCGCACACCACGCGATCGTGCTGCAGGCGTCCCTTGGCACTCAGCGGCGCCGCCGCCTTGTCAGCAGCAAATGCTGCGGGAGCTGTGCACAGCAGTGCAACAGCGGCTGCCAAGACCAAGCCGCAGTCGTACAGCGCTGGCGATTGGGTGAGGCGGGCGTTCATGCGGGAACCTGGAAGTGTTGATCCACACCATGCTCCCAATCGGCGCACGTGTCTGTGTGACACCGAACAGTGCGCAAGGGCCTCGATTCGGACAACGGCGGCGACGGCTCGTTCCGCGATGGAAGCTGGACACCATCGACCTCGCGCTGTCGGTCGGCAAGCGCGGCCGTGATCAAC
>DATKJN010000888.1:0-3766 GCA_035543655.1 Burkholderiaceae bacterium
AGCAGGCCGACTTCGTCGTGTGGGATGTCGAACAGGCGAACGAGCTCGCCTACTGGTTCGGCCGCAACCCGTGTCGGCGTGTCGTGCGTGCTG
Organism: Burkholderiaceae bacterium; assembly: GCA_035543655.1. GTDB lineage: Bacteria > Pseudomonadota > Gammaproteobacteria > Burkholderiales > Burkholderiaceae_C > JAEUPI01. The sequence goes on from DATKJN010000888.1 coordinate 94, forward strand.
GCGAGGAACGCCCGGCATGAGCGACGTCTATTCCCTGCACCTGGGCACGCAGCCGTTGCTGGTGAGCGTGCCTCACGTCGGGCGCGAGCTGCCGCCCGACCAGCGACACCGCTACGTCGAGCGCGCGTTGCAGTTCGAGGACGCCGACTGGCACCTCGACGAGCTGTATGGTTTCGTCAAGGCGCTGGGTGCGTCGTTGATCGTGCCGCGCTACAGCCGCTTCCTGATCGACCTGAATCGGCCGCCGGAAAATGCGCCGATGTACCCGGGTGTCAACAACACCGAGCTGTGCCCGACGCGCTTTTTCACCGGCGACGCCTTGTACCGCGCCGGCATGGCACCCGATGCCAGCGAGATCGCCCGCCGCGTGCGGGCCTATTGGCAGCCCTACCACGACGCCCTGCGCGCCGAGCTGCGGCGCATCCACACCGCGCACGGCCATGCGGTGCTGTTCGACGGCCACAGCATCAAGAGCGAGCTGCCTTGGCTGTTCGAAGGCAAGCTCCCCGACCTGAATCTCGGCACCGCTTCGGGAACGAGCTGTGCGCCGACGCTGCGCGCGGCGTTGAACCGCGTGCTCGACGCGCAAGCGCACTTCACCCACGTGACCGACGGCCGTTTCAAGGGCGGCCACATCACGCGCCACTACGGCCAACCCGACAAGGGCATCCACGCCGTGCAGCTCGAGATGTGCTGGAGCAGCTACATGGCGGAGCAGGCGCCCTTCGAGCTCGACCCGCGGCGCACGGCGCGACTCTCACCGGTGCTGCAGGCACTGGTTCACACGATGCTGCGCTGGACGCCCCATGGCTGATGCCACGGCGGCGCGGCGCTGGTGGGCGCCGCGTGCCTGGCTGCAAGGGCGCTGGCGCGACGCGGTGCTGCTGGAGGCCGCCGGCGACGGCACATGGGCTCGTGTGGTGCCGGACATCGCGCGCACAAGTGACGCGAGCGCCCTGCCCGGCCCCGTGCTCCCCGGTCTGGTCAACGCCCACAGCCACGCCTTTCAGCGCGCGTTCGTCGGCCTGGCCGAACAGCGCAACAACGAACACGACGATTTCTGGAGCTGGCGCGATCGCATGTACGGCGTGGCGCTGACCCTCTCGCCCGAGCGGCTTCAGCAGGTGGCCACGCGGCTGTACCGCGAACTGCTGCGCGGCGGCTACACGCAGGTGTGCGAGTTCCACTACCTGCACCATGCCGGCGACGGTTCGCGCTTCGCCGACCCACTGGCGATGAGCCGCGCGCTGGTGCTGGCGGCACACGACGCCGGCATCGGCCTCACGATGCTGCCGGTGCTGTACGAGCGGGCCGGTTTCGACTCCGCCGGCCTGCGCGACGACCAGCGCCGTTTCGCCACCACGGTCGACGACGTGTTCGCGCTGCGCGATGGCGTGCGTGCCTTGAACGCGCCGCACGTGAATGCGGGCGTGGCGATCCACTCGCTGCGTGCAGCCAAGGCCTCGTCGATCCTGCAGCTGGTCGAGCGCTGCAGCGGCGATGCTGCGCCGATTCACATCCACGTGGCCGAGCAGACCATCGAGGTCGACGATTGCGTCGCGGCAAGCGGGCTGCGCCCGATCGAATGGCTGAGCCGCCACGTGGCGCTCGATGCCCGCTGGCAACTGGTGCATGCCACGCACACCACGCCGGCAGAGGTCGACGCGGTCGCTGCGAGCGGTGCGGGCGTGGTGTTGTGCCCGAGCACCGAGGCCAACCTCGGCGATGGCTTGCCGGATTTGCCACGTTGGCTGGCCGGCGGCACGCCGCTGTCGATCGGCTCCGACAGTCACGTGACGCGCGATTGGCGCGAGGAGTTGCGCCTGCTGGAGTACGGGCAGCGCCTCGCCCAGCGACGGCGCAACGTGGCGGCGGCGCCGGAACACGGCGTGCCGTCGGTCGCGGCGCGCCTGTTCGAGCGGGCGCTCGCCGGCGGCGCAGCGGCCGCGGGCTTCACGGCGTGGGGGCTGCAGGCCGGTGCACGGGCCGACCTGCTGATGATCGACACCGACGATCCCGCGCTCGCGGACCGCGGCCCCGACCACCTGCTCGACACGCTGGTGTTCTCCAGCCCGGTGCGACCGTTCGCCGGTGTGATGGTGGCGGGTCGATGGGTGGCGGGTCTCGACGGCTCGAGCGAGCGATCGCGGCCCTGAGACGGCGTCAGCGGCGACAATGCGGCCCCCGCCCGGCATCGATCGCCCGACTCATGAGTGACGCATCCGCTGACAGACCGCCATTGCCCGACCACCTGTCGGTCGACCCGGGCAGCCCGCATCACGTGGCCGCGGTGTTCCAGCACGACGTCGGCATTCGCTTCAACGACAAGGAGCGGCACGACGTGCAGGAGTACTGCATCAGCGAGGGCTGGATCAAGGTGGCGGCCGGCCGCACGCTCGACCGCAAGGGCCGACCGATGCTGATCAAGCTCAACGGAAAGGTCGAGGCGTTCTACCGCTGAGCGCCGGCCCCTGCGCGCTCCGCCAGCAGGTGCAGGCCCAGGGCCTCGGCCACCTCGATGCCATCGACCCCGGCCGACATGATGCCGCCGGCGTAACCGGCACCCTCTCCCGCCGGGTACAGGCCGGCCACATTCACGCTCTGCAGATCGGCGCCGCGCGGGATGCGCAGCGGCGACGAGGTGCGCGTTTCGACGCCGGTGAGCACGGCATCGGCCATCGAGAAGCCGGCGATCTGGCGCTCGAACGCCGGCAAGGCGTGCCGGATCGCCTCCAGTACCGGCGCTGGCAGGCTCTCGCGGCCGGGTTCTGCCAGATCGGTCAAGTGCACACCGGGTGTGTACGACGGCAGCACGCGGCCGAACTCGCGCGCACACGCGCTGCCGTGCCGGCCGGCGACGAAGTCGCCCACCAGCTGGCCGGGCGCGTGGTAGTTCTCGCCGCCGAGCACGTAGGCGCGCGACTCCCAGAAGCGCTGGTAGGCGATGCCATCCAGCGGCGGCACCGGCCCTTTGGCGTTGCGGTCCTGCCGATAGTCCTGCGGCTCGATGCCGACCACGATGCCGGCGTTGGCGTTGCGTTCGTTGCGCGAGTACTGGCTCATGCCATTGGTGACCACGCGCGCCGGCTCCGAGGTGGCCGCCACCACCGTGCCGCCCGGACACATGCAGAAGCTGTACACCGAGCGGCCGTTGGCCGCATGGTGCACCAGCTTGTAGTCCGCCGCGCCCAGGATCGGATGGCCTGCATGCGGCCCGAAGCGGGCGCGGTCGATCAGGCTTTGCGGATGTTCGACGCGAAAACCCACCGAGAATGGCTTGGCCAACATCGCCACGCCGCGCGCGTGCAGCATCTCGAAGGTGTCGCGCGCGCTGTGGCCCACGGCCAGCACCACGTGGTCAACGCGAATCTGCCCGCCGGAGGCAAGAACCAGCCCGCGCAAGTGCCCCTGTTCGATCAGCACGTCGGTCACGCGCTGGCCAAAGCGGATCTCGCCGCCCAGGGCCTCGATGTCGGCGCGCAGGCGCTCAACGATGCTCACCAAGCGGAACGTGCCGATGTGCGGCTTGGCGACGCTGAGGATCTCCTCGGGCGCACCGGCCTTCACGAATTCGGTCAGCACCTTGCGCGTGAGGTGCCGCGGGTCGCTGATCTGGCTCCACAGCTTGCCGTCTGAGAACGTGCCGGCGCCGCCTTCGCCGAACTGCACGTTC
>DATKJN010000889.1:0-8392 GCA_035543655.1 Burkholderiaceae bacterium
GACGGGCGTTGTCAGGGGCTGTTGATGGTGTTGGCTGTGCAAGGGCCGGCACGGCGATGTCGGCCACCACGCTGTACCGCATGATGTTCGATCGGCCCGCCAGCGACGAGCGCCTGTCGTTCCTCAGCAATGAAGACGCGCTGGTCAAGCTCACCGGCGAGAAGTCGATCGACGTGGTGGTCGTCGTGGCCGGGCAGCCCGCCAAGCTGCTGGTCGACATGAAACCGGAAGCGCGCGCGCTGATCAAGCTGCTGAAGTTCGACGCCGACCATCCTCAGAGCAAGGCAACGCTGAAGACCTACTTCGCCACCAGCGTGCGCGCGTCGAACTATCCCAACCTGCTGACCGAAGACATTCCCGGCATCGCAGTGAAGGCCTACCTGGTCACCTATGACTACAACCAGGCCGGCACCAAGACCCGGTTGGGGCAGTTTGCCAAGTCGCTGTGCGACAACTTCGGCCAGTTGCAGAGCGCCGGTCACCCCAAGTGGAAAGAAGTGTCGTTGAGCATGCCGCAGCTGGGCCAGGGCTGGACCTACTTCGCGCCCACGGCGCAGGAGCTCTTGCGTTGCGCGCAGAAGGCCGCCAAGCCAGTGAAGGCGTGCACCACCGAACAGAAGATCCTCGGCCTGTGCGAGCAGTAGCGCACTCGCACGCCCAACGCCGAAGCTAGTCGCGCAGCACGCGCCCCGGGTTGAGCGTGCCCTTGGGATCGAGCGCCTGCTTGATCGCGCGCATCATCGCCAGCGCCACCGGCGATTTGCGTTCCAGCAACTCGTCGCGCTTGAGCGCGCCGATGCCATGTTCGGCGGAGATCGAGCCGCCACGCGCCACCACCGCGTCGTAGACGATGCGGTTCACCGCATGCTCCTGCTGGTCGAGAAAGGCTTGCGCCGAGACGCCTGGCGCCGCCTGCAGGTTGTAGTGCAGGTTGCCGTCGCCGAGGTGGCCGAAATTGACCACGCGGCTGCCCGGGAACGTGGCCTGCAGCGCGCGATCGGTGCGCTCGACGAACTCGGGGATCGCCGACACCGGCAGTGCGATGTCGTGCTTGATGTTCGGGCCTTCCATCGCCTGCGCCAGCGGGATCGACTCGCGCACGTGCCACAGCGCACGAGCCTGCGCCACGCTCTCGGCCAACACCGCATCGTGGACGCTTGCCGTTTCGATCGCCTGTTGCAGCAGTGCTTCGAAGCGCGGCCGCGCCAGTGCTTCGCTCTCGGCATCGGCGCATTCGAGCAGCACGGTCCACGCGGCACCGGGCAGCGGCCGTGGCAGTTGCGGAAAGTGTTTGGCGACGAGTTCGAGTGCCAGCTCGCCCATCACCTCGAAGCCGGTGAGCGAGGCGCCGAGCTGCTGCCGCGCCAACTGCAGCAGCGTGACACAAGCCGCCAGGTCGCTGCAGGCCGCAAACGCGGTGAGCTGCGCAGCCGGCAGCGGATGCAGCTTCATCGTCGCGGCGGTGATGACGCCCAGCGTGCCTTCGCTGCCGATCATCAGGTCGCGCAGGTCGTAGCCGGTGTTGTCCTTGCGCAGGCCGCTCAGCCCGCTCCACACCTCGCCCTGTGCGGTGACCACCTCCAGGCCCAGGCACAGCTCGCGCGCATTGCCGAAGCGCAGCACCTGCGTGCCGCCGGCGTTGGTGGCGAGATTGCCGCCGATGGTGCAGCTGCCTTCGGCCGCGAGGCTGAGCGGAAACAGCAATCCCTGCTCGGCGGCGGCACCCTGCGCCGCCTTCAGCACGCAGCCGGCCTCCAGCGTCATGGTGGCATTCGCCACATCGATGGCGCGCACGCGGTTCATGCGCGCCAGCGTCAACAGCACCTGACGGCCGCTGGCATCGGGCACACCGCCGCCGACCAGCCCGGTGTTGCCACCTTGCGCGACGATGCTGGCGCCGTGTGCGATGCAGGCGCGCACCACGGCGGCCACTTCGTCGGTGCTGCCCGGCCGCACCACCGCTGCAGCCTTGCCGCGCCAGCGTTTGCGCCAGTCGAGCTCGTACGCCGACAGGTCGCCGTCGACCAGCACGTTGGGGGCGCCGATGGCCTCGCGCAGCGCGGCGTGCAGCGCGGCACTCATGCCCGAGCCTGCTCGCGTGGGCGATGGCGGATGTGCATCACGCAGGCCACGAACAGCGCGATGCACAACGCCACTTCGAGGGCGGCGAGTTGCGCCGACAGCCCCTGATCGCTTGCCGCGCGCATCGCACCTTCGGCCACATAGATCCACACCAGCAGGCTCAGCACCTGGTAGCTGCGCACGCGCAGCGACAACACCCCGGCCAGCGGCAGCACCAACGGCAGCACCTTCAGCGCGAGCGCGCGCGAGCCGGTCGGCGCCAGCCACAGCTCCCAGACCAGGCCGAGCAGCACCAGCGCTGCCAACAGGCCGACCACCGCGGCGCGCGTGGCGCGCAGCCCTGCGGCGGCAGGTGCGAGCGGTTCCATGGCAGGCACGGCGTTCATGGCTGGCATGATAGACGGCATGAATTCGATCCCCAGCCGCAGCGACTGGACGGCGCAGCTCGGCGAGCTGTGGCGTTCGCTGCGGGCGTGGCCGTGGTTCGACACCTACCACACGCTGAAGCAGCGCTTCGGCGAAGACCGGCTGGGGCTCACGGCTGGCAGCCTCACGTTCACCACGCTGATCAGCCTGGTGCCGCTGATGACAGTGATGCTGGCGCTGTTCACCGCGTTCCCGATGTTCTCGCGCTTCCACGTCGCGCTGGAGCGGTATCTGCTGCAGAGCCTGGTGCCCGACAACATCGCCAAGCCGGTGTTGGCGTCGCTGACGCAGTTCGCATCGAAGGCGAGCCAGGTCGGCTCGGTCGGCCTGGTGGTGCTGGTGGTGGCTGCGCTGGCGCTCATGCTGACCATCGATCGCACGCTCAACGCGATCTGGCGCGTGCGCAAACCGCGGCCGTTCGCGCAGCGGGTGCTGGTGTACTGGGCCGCGCTCACGCTCGGTCCGCTGCTGCTGGGCATCTCGCTGAGCCTCACGTCGTATGCCCTGTCGGCGTCGCGCGGGCTGGTCGAGACGCTGCCGGGCGGCGTGCGCTTCGTGCTCAACACGGTGGAGTTCCTGCTGCTGTCCGGCGGCATGGCGGCGCTGTACCGCTACATCCCCAACACCCATGTGAGACCGGCGCACGCCTGGGCCGGCGGCATCTTCGTGGGCGTGGGCATCGAGATCACCAAGCGCGTGTTCGGTTGGTACCTCAGCCTCGTGCCGAGCTATTCGGTGATCTATGGCGCCTTCGCCACGCTGCCGATCCTGTTGCTGTGGATCTACCTGTCGTGGGTGGTGGTGCTGCTGGGTGCCGTGATCGCTGCCTACGCACCGAGCTTGTCGATGCGCGTGGTGCGGGTTCCCGACACGCCGGGCTACCGCTTCGTGCTCGCGGTGGCGCTGCTGCGCGAGTTGCAGCGTGCGCGCGTGGCCGCACAACGCGGCCTGGGCCTGCACGAGCTCGCCGGCGCCGTGCGCGTCGATCCGCTTCAAGTCGAACCCGTGCTCGATCTGCTGATCGCCATGGACTGGGTGGCGCGCCTCGATGAAGAAGGCTCGCAACGCCACGTGCTGCTGATCGATGCACAGCACACGCTGGCGCGGCCGTTGATCGATGGGCTGCTGCTCGGCGACGACCGCGCTGCCAGCGCATTCCGCCGCAGGGCGGGCCTCGACACGCTGAAGGTCGGCGAACTGCTCGATTGAGGGCGCCCGGCCAGGCACTGGGCACAATTCACGCACGCCTGCTGCAGGGTGGCTGCGCAATGCCGATATCGACTCGAAGGGGTCTCATCGGGTTCGGCCATGTTGCACGTCGATGTGCTCAGCGGGTACTTCATCTGCGGCGCCGGTTCGCTGGTGGGCGCAGCCATGCTGCGCATTGCCGAGGCCAGCGATGCGCGCACGCACAGGGCGCTGCGCCTTTGCGGCTGGGGCTTCGTGTTGCTCGGCCTGGGGTTGATGCCATCCGGGCTCGGCGAGCAGGGGGTCAGCCTCGCCGCCGCGCAGTTCTCGCTCGCCTTCGGCACGCTGACCGGCATGCTGCTGATCGGTGCTGGACTGGGAGAAGTGCAGGGCAAGCGCCTGCGGCCGAGGTGGATCGCCACCGCGGTCGTGTTCTTCGCCCTGGGTCTTGCGCTGGCGTTACAAGAGGATCGGTACGCCTTTGGTGTTGCATTCGTCGTCGGCATGGTTGCCGTGTCGTCGTTGATGGTCTGGTTGATGCGCGGCATGATCCTGCGCGGCCGCGACGTCACCGAACACGCCATGGCGGCATCAATGATCGTGCTGGTGGTGTCGTGCTGGACGCGGCTGGCGTTCACGCTGGCCCACCGCGGCGGCGTGCGCGCCGACCTCATGTACCTGCCGCCACCTTTCGATTCGGTGCTGGCGGCGCTGTACGGCGTGCTGCCGATGATCGTGGCCACGCTGATGCTGACGCTCGTCAACTCCCGCCTGCGCCATCAGCTGCGGCAGCGCGCCATCACCGACGAGCTGACCGGCACGATGACGCGGCGCGCCTTGCGCGAGATGGCGCCGGCGCTGATCGAGCAGCAGCAGGCGAAGCATCGTGAGGTCGCGGTCCTGATGCTCGATCTCGACCGCTTCAAGGCGATCAACGACACCTACGGACACGTGAAAGGCGACGCCGTGCTGCGCATGGCAGCCGGGGTGCTGCAGACGCACGCGCGGGTCGATACCTTGCTCGCTCGTTACGGTGGCGAAGAGTTCATCGCCGTGGTGCCGGTTGACGACCTGCCGGCCGCACGCCGCGTCGCCGAGCGCCTGCGCCTGGCGATCGAGGGCGCCGATTGGGTCGCCACAATGGGCCTGGCCAGCGGCGTCACGGTCAGCGTGGGCGTCGCCATGGTGAGCCCGGCCGAATCGCTCGATGCGGCACTGCAGCGCGCCGACGAGGCGCTGTACCGGGCCAAGCGCGACGGCCGCAACCAGTGCCAGATCGGCCTCGCGGTGGCTTGACCCGTTCGGATGGCCGCGTGGCGGCGCGGCACAATCGCTGCATGCCGCATCCGATGGAGCACCCGCGATGGCCGTCGACCTGATCACCCACCTGCAGCAGGAACTGCAAGGCCTGCGCGAGGCCGGCTTGTTCAAGGGCGAGCGCATCATCACCACGCAGCAAGGGGCGGTCGTGCGCACGGCCGATGGCCGCGAGGTGGTCAACCTGTGCGCCAACAACTACCTCGGCCTGTCGTCGCATCCGCGCGTGATCGAGGCGGCGCACGAGGCGCTGCGCACGCATGGATACGGGATGAGCTCGGTGCGCTTCATCTGCGGCACGCAGGATCTGCACAAAGAGCTGGAAGCACGGCTCGCGCGATTCCTCGGCACCGAAGATGCCATCCTCTATGCCGCCGCATTCGATGCCAATGGCGGGCTGTTCGAGCCGCTGTTCGGCGAGGCGGACGCCATCATCAGCGACGAGCTGAACCATGCGTCGATCATCGACGGCGTGCGCCTGGCCAAGGCGCAGCGCTGGCGCTACAAGCACAACGACATGGCCGATCTCGAGCGCTGCCTGCACGAGGCCATTGGCGCGCGCTTCAAGATCGTCTTCAGCGACGGCGTGTTCTCGATGGATGGCACGATCGCGCAGCTCAATCGCATGCGTGCACTGTGCGATCAGTACGGTGCGCTGCTTGGCATCGACGAATGCCATGCCACCGGGTTCATGGGTGCGCGCGGGCGCGGCACGCACGAGCACCGCGGCGTGTTCGGCAAGGTCGACATCATCACCGGCACGCTGGGCAAGGCGCTGGGCGGCGCATCCGGCGGCTTCACCGCGGCGCGGCGCGAGGTCGTGGAATTGCTGCGCCAGCGCTCGCGACCCTACCTGTTCAGCAACACGCTGATGCCGGCCATCGCCGGCGCCAGCCTCGCGGTGCTCGACCTGCTCGAGGGCAGCACGGCGTTGCGCGACAAGCTCGAAGACAACACACGCTGGTTTCGCGATGGCATCGTCAAGGCCGGCTTCGACATCAAGCCCGGCACGCATCCGATCGTGCCCATCATGGTGTACGACGCGATCAAGGCCCAGCAGTTGTCGGCCCGCCTGCTCGAGCTGGGTGTCTACGCGGTGGGCTTCTTCTTCCCGGTGGTGCCCAAGGGGCAGGCGCGCATCCGGGTGCAGATGAGCGCGGTGCACGAACGCGAACATCTGGAGCGTGCCGTGGCCGCATTCGCGCAGGCTGGGCGCGAGCTCGGCCTCACGGGCACATGACTGCACCGAAGACGCTGATCATCGGCGCCAACGGCCAGATCGGCACCGAGCTGGCCGAGGTGCTGGCCGAACGGCACGGCACCGACGCGGTGGTGACCAGCGACCTCGCGCCGACCGGCCGTGTGCAGCGCCTGGCCCACGAGGCGCTCGACGTGACCGATGCCGCGGCGCTGGCGGCCGTGGTGGCACGCCATCGCATCGAACGCATCGTGCTGCTGGCCGCCGCGTTGTCGGCCAACGGCGAGAAGCATCCGCAGTGGGCCTGGAACCTCAACATGGGCGGTCTGCTCAACGTGCTGGAGCTTGCACGCTCGGTAAAACTGAAGCAGGTGTTCTGGCCGAGCAGCATCGCGGCCTTCGGGCCGACCACGCCGAGCACCGCCACGCAACACACGGTGATGGATCCCACCACCGTTTACGGCATCAGCAAGCTCGCCGGCGAACGCTGGTGTGCCTGGTACCACGAGAAGCACGGCATCGATGCGCGCAGCCTGCGTTATCCCGGCTTGATCAGCTGGAAAACACCGCCGGGCGGCGGCACCACCGACTACGCGGTGGAGATCTTCCATGCCGCGCTGAAGGACCGGCGCTACACCTGCTTCCTGCGCGAGGACACGCGGCTGCCGATGATGTACATGCCCGATGCGATCCGCGCCACCGTCGAGCTGATGGAAGCGCCCGCGACGCAGATCCGCGAACGCGGCTCGTACAACCTGGCCGGCGTGAGCTTCACGCCGCGCGAGATCGCCGATGCGATCGCGCGCCGCGTGCCGGGCTTTGTGATGACCGGCGCGCCGGACTTTCGCCAGGCCATTGCCGACAGCTGGCCGCAGGTGATCGACGACACGCCCGCGCGCGAACAGTGGGGTTGGAAAGCCCGCTTCGGGCTCGACGCGATGGTCGACGATATGCTGCAGAACCTGCGCACGACGATGCGCAGCTGAACCTCAACACGGAGACAAACCCCGATGATCCGATTGCCCCGCATCGCGGCCACTCTGCTGAGCTGCGCCGCGCTCGTGCTGCCGCTGGCCGCGCAAGCTGCCGACTACCCCACGCGCCCGGTGAAATGGATCGTGCCGTATCCGCCCGCGGGCACCACCGACGTGCTGGCGCGCATCGTCGCGCAATGGCTCACCGAGAAGATGGGGCAGCCCTTCATCGTGGAGAACAAGCCGGGCGCAGGCAACAACATCGGCGTCGAGGCGGTGGTCAGCGCGCCACCCGACGGCTACACGATGTTGCTGGTCAACCCCGCCAACGGCATCAATGCCACGCTGTACAAGAATCTCAACTTCAACTTCATCCGTGACATCGCGCCGGTGGCCGGCCTGGTGCGCGCACCCAACGTGATGGAGGTGACGCCGTCGCTGCCGGTGAAGACCGTGCAGGAGTTCATCGACTACTGCAAAGCCAACCCCGGCAAGATCAACATGGCCTCGTCGGGCAGCGGCACGTCGGTGCACCTGTCGGGCGAGCTGTTCAAGTCGATGACCGGGTGCGACATGGTGCACGTGCCGTACAAGGGTGCGGGGCCTGCGCTGACCGACCTGATGGGCGGGCAGGTGCACGTGTTGTTCGACAACCTGCCGTCGAGCATCGGACACATCAAGGCCGGCAAGCTGCGCGCACTCGCCGTCACGTCCGAAGGGCGCGAGCCGTCGCTGCCGGGCGTGCCGACCGTCGCCGAGACCGTGCCGGGCTACGAGGCGACGGCGTGGTTCGGCATCGGCATGCCCAAGGGCACGCCGCGCGACGTGATCGACAAGGTCAACGCCGAGATCAATCGCGCGCTGGCCGACCCCAAGATGCGCGAGCGCTTGGCCGAGCTCGGCGGCAAGCCGATCGGCGGCACGCCGGAAGACTTCGGCAAGGTGATCGCCGCCGAAACGGCCAAGTGGGGCAAGGTGGTCACGTCGTCGGGTGCCAAGGTCGAGTAGGGCGGGGCGCTGCGCATGCAGCGCCTGACGCACCGCCCAAGGCACGTCTATTCGAGCACCACGCGCGGGAAGTAGAACGACACCACCCAGTTCGGCACGTCGACGATCGAGCTGATGCGCAGGTCGGCGCACACGCTGCACAACATGTAGGCGTCGATCGGCGAATAGTTGTAGCGCTTGCTCAGCAGCTCGACCATCT
>DATKJN010000890.1:0-4693 GCA_035543655.1 Burkholderiaceae bacterium
CGGCACCGGGTGGGGCGCCAACGCGAGCAGCTGCGCCACCACGGCCACCGCGATCACCGCGGGCTCCTTGCCGGCAATGCCCGGCACGCCGATCGGGCAGGTGAGGCGCGACAGCACGTCGGGCACGATGCCGCGGGCCTCGAAGCGATGCAGAAAGCGCGCGCGTTTGGTCCTGGAGCCGATCAAGCCGAGGTAGGCGAAGTCGCCGCGCTTCAAGATGACCTCGGTCACCGCCTGATCCAGTGCATGGCTGTGCGTCAGCACGAGGTAACACGCGCCCGATGGCGCGCTCGCGACCTCGGCCTCGACCGGCTCGCTGCAGATGCGCTGGATGTGCGGCGCGCTCGGCGCGCGCGGAAACTCGCCGTCGCGCGCATCGATCCAGCTCACTTCGCAAGGGATGCCTTCGAGCAGCCGCACGATCGCGCGACCGACGTGGCCTGCGCCGTACAGCTGCAGCACGAAACGCGGCGCGGCCACGGTCCAGGTGTCGGGTCGGCTGTCGGCCAGCGGCGCATAGCGCAGCGTCAGCGCGCCGCCGCAGCACTGGCCGAGCGTGGGCCCGAGCGCGAGTTGCTGTTCGCGCCGCACGGGCTCGCCGCGCAGCAGGCACCGCGCGTGTTCGATCGCCTGCAGCTCGAGGTGGCCGCCGCCGATCGTGCCGAGCACGGCCGAACGCGACACCAGCATGCGCGTGCCCGCTTCGCGCGGCACCGAGCCCCGGTGGGCCGCCACCTCGACCACGATCGCGGGCTCGCCGGCGGCCAGCCATTGCAGGGCGACGGACCGCAGGTTCATGCCGGCACCTGCGCATGACGCACCGCTTGGATCGCATCGAGCACCGCTTCGGCGGTGGCGGGCGCGCGCAGCGGCGGGTGCGTGCGGTGGCCGCCGAGCGCCGACACCGCGTCGCGGATGGCGAAGAACACCGAGAACGGCAGCAGCAGCGGCGGCTCGCCGACGGCCTTGCTGCGATAGACGGTGTCGGACGGGTTGTCGGCCTCGTGCAGCGCCACGTGGAACTCGGCCGGGCAATCGTTGGCGGTGGGAATCTTGTAGGTGCTCGGCGCGTGCGTCATCAGCAGGCCCGAGGTCGGGTGCCACTTCAGCTCCTCGGTCGTGAGCCAGCCCATGCCCTGGATGAATGCGCCTTCCACCTGGCCGAGGTCGATCGCTGGATTGAGCGAGCGGCCCACGTCGTGCAACACGTCGGCGCGCAGCAAGCGCGACTCGCCGGTGAGCGTGTCCACCGCCACCTCGCTGACCGCAGCGCCATAGGCGAAGTAGAAAAACGGCTTGCCCTGCAGCGTCTCGCGGTTCCAGTGCAGTCCCGGCGTGGCATAGAAGCCGTCGCTCCACAGCTGCACGCGCGCCATGTACGCCTCTTGCACCAGCACGCAGAACGCGATGCGATGTTCGCCGGCGAACACGGTGTCGTCGGCAAAGCGCACTCGATCGGCCGCCACGTGATAGCGCTCGGCGGCGAACGCGGCGAGCCGTTCGCGGATCTGCCGTGCCGCGTCCTGCGCCGCCTTGCCGTTCAGGTCCGCACCGGTCGATGCCGCCGTGGCCGAGGTGTTGGCCACCTTCTGCGTGTCGGTGGCGCTGCAGCGCACGCGCGCCAGCGGCACGCCCAACTCGTGGGCGACGACCTGGGCCACCTTGGTGTTCAAGCCCTGGCCCATCTCGGTGCCGCCGTGGTTGACCAGGATCGAGCCGTCGACGTACACGTGCACCAGGGCGCCTGCCTGGTTGAAGTGCGCCACGTTGAACGAGATGCCGAACTTCACCGGCGTCAACGCGATGCCGCGCTTGAGCACCGGGCTCCAGGCGTTGAAGGCGGCGATCTGCTCGCGGCGCCGTGCGTAGTCGCTGGTCTCGAGCAAACGGTCCACCAGGCCGTGGATGATGTTGTCGTCGATCTCCTGCAGGTACGGCGTGATGTTTCTTTCCGTCGTGCCGTAGAAGTTGGCGCGGCGTACCGCGACCGGATCCTTGCCCAGCGTGCGTGCGATCTCGTCGAGGATGGCTTCGATCGCGATCGAGCCCTGCGGGCCACCGAAACCGCGGAAAGCGGTGTTGCTCTGCGTGTTGGTCTTCGCCGAGTAGCCGTGCATCGCCACGTGCGGCAGCCAGTACGCGTTGTCGAAGTGGCACAGCGCACGGGTCATCACCGGCCCCGACAGGTCGGCCGAGAAGCCGGCGTTGCTGATCAGATCGATCTCGGCGCCGAGCACGCGGCCGCTGTCGTCGAAGCCGATCGTGTAGTCGTATTCGAAGCCGTGGCGCCGGCCGGTGATCAGGAAGTCGTCGTCGCGATCGGGCCGCAGCTTCACCGGCACGCCGAGGCGCCGCGCGGCGATCGCCGCGGCACACGCGAAGATCGCGCTTTGCGACTCCTTGCCGCCGAAGCCGCCGCCCATGCGCCGGCAGGACACGTGCACGCGATGCGCGTCGACGCCGAGCGCGTGCGCCACCACGTTCTGCATCTCGGTGGGATGCTGCGTCGAGCAGTGCACCCGCATGCCGCCGTCCTCGAGCGGCATCGCATACGCGATCTGCCCTTCGAGATAGAACTGCTCCTGGCCGCCGATCGACAGCGAACCCTTCAGTCGGCGCGGCGCCGTGGCGATCGCGGTCTTTGCGTCGCCGCGCACGATGTGCATCGGCGGCAGCACGTACTGCCGCTTTGCGTGCGCCTCGCGCGCCGTCAGCACCGGCGGCAGGGCGTCGATGGCGACCACCTTCTTGGCCTGCGCCGCCGCGCGCCGCGCCGCATCGCGCGTGTGCGCCAGCACCACGAACACCGGCTGGCCGAGGTACCAGACCGTGCCGTCGGCGAGGATCGGATCGTCGTGCACGATCGGCCCGCAGTCGTTGCGGCCGGGAATCGCATCGGCACCGAACGCATCCACCACGCCGGGCAGCTTGCGCACGGCATCGAGATCGATCGACGTCAGGCGCCCGTGCGCCACCGGCGACAGACCGAACGCGGCGTGCAGCGTGCCGGCGAGCTCGGGCATGTCGTCGACGTAGGTCGCCTCACCGGCCACGTGCAAGTGGGCGGACTCGTGCGGGTGCGGCACGCCCACACCCGGCGACGGCGCGTGCGCCGGCACGGCGTCGAGCAAGGCGGCTTCGCGCGGCTTGTTCATCTCATGCTTCAGCGCGCGCCCACACCGTGACCGCATGCGGCGGCAGCGCGTCGCGCGTGCGCGTCTCGAGCCAGAAGCGGCGCAGCAGGTTGCCTGCCACCGTGAGGCGGTATGGCGCACTGGCGCGCAGATCGGTGAGCGGCTTGAAGTCGTGCGCCAGCGCGGCGGCGGCGCGCTCCACCGTCGCCTCGTTCCAGCTCTGACCGCTCACCGCACGTTCTGCAGCCGGCGCGCGCTTGACCACCGCAGCCATGCCGCCGAACACGAGGCGCACGTCGCGCACGGTGTCGCGCTCGAGCCGGATGCGGGCGGCCACGAACACCGCCGAGATGTCGCTGTCGAAGCGCTTGCTGATCTTGTAGGCGCGCAGCGGCGACTCGAACGCGGCCAGCGGCACCTCCAGGGCCTGCACGAATTCACCGGGCACGAGGCGGTTGACCATGTAATCGACGTAGAACTCGGCCAACGGCAGGCGTCGCACGACATCGCCCTTGCGCAGCACGACCTGTGCATCGAGTGCGATCAGCACCGGTGCGCTGTCGCCGATCGGCGAGCCGTTGGCGATGTTGCCGCCCATCGTGCCCATGTGGCGGATCGGCGGCGATGCGAAGCGCAGCCAGGCTTCGGTGAGCGCGGGCGCGCGCTCGGCCAGCGCGCCCCAGGCGTCTTCGAGCGACGCGGCGGCCCCGATCGACAGCACGCCATCCTTGGCCGTGATGCGTTTCAGCTCGGCCACTTCGCCGATGTAGACGATGTCGCCCAGGTCGCGCATCTGCTTGTTGACCCACAGGCCGATGTCGGTGGCACCGGCGAGCAGCTGTGCCTGCGGATGCGCCAGCCGCAGACGCGCGAACTCGCTCAACGTGCGCGGCGCGAAGAACCGATCGGTGCGGCCGGGCGCGTGCGCACTCGGTGCAGCGAGGTTGAGCGAGCGGCGCGGCAGCGCACGCAAGGCCGCGGCCGCCGCCTCGACCGGCAGCCGCTTGATCGGCAACTCGAACATGCGCTGGCCGGCATCGAGGATCGGCCGGTAGCCGGTGCAGCGGCACAGGTTGCCGGCGATCTCGTCGGCCAGCTGTTGCCGAGTGGGCTTCTTTCTCTTGCCGGCAAAACGTTCGTAGCACGCCGTCAGCGACATCACGAAACCCGGCGTGCAGAAGCCGCACTGCGAGCCGTGGCAGTCGACCATCGCCCGCTGCACTGGGTGCAGCTTGTCATCGCTTGCCGGGTGCAGCCCATCGCCGCCGGCGTCGCGCACGTCTTCCACCGTGAACAGCGCCTTGCCGTGCAGCGTGGGTAGGAAGCGGATGCAGGCGTTGACGCTCTGCAGCTCGAGCTTGCCGCCGCGCGCCGGCTCGCCGACGATCACCGTGCAGGCGCCGCAGTCGCCTTCGGCACAGCCTTCCTTGGTGCCGGTGCAGCGCGCGTCTTCGCGCAGCCACTGCAGCACGGTGCGCGTGGGCGCAACGTCGGTGACCTCGACCAAGCGGCCGCGGTGGTAGAACGTGATCGCGCGCGTGCTCATCTCGATGCGATTG
>DATKJN010000891.1:0-7746 GCA_035543655.1 Burkholderiaceae bacterium
TGCAGGGCGAGCCGTTCGTCGGTGCCGCCGGGCAGCTGCTCGATCGCATGCTGCACGCCATCGGTCTGACGCGTGGCGCCGCCGAGCCGGCGCAACAGGTCTACATCGCCAACACGCTGAAGTGCCGCCCGCCGCGCAATCGCAACCCGGAGCCCGACGAGCTTGCGCTGTGTGCCGCCTACCTGCGCCGGCAGATCGATCTGGTGCAGCCGCGCCTGTTGCTGGCCATGGGGCGCTTCGCCGTGCAGACCCTGCTCGACAGCAGCGAGCCGATCGGCAAGCTGCGCGGCCGCGTGCACAGATGGCACGAGCGACCGGTGGTGGTGACCTACCACCCGGCGTATCTGCTGCGCAATCCGGCCGACAAGGCCCGTGCCTGGGCCGATCTGTGCCTCGCGGCCGAGCAGTTGCGCCGCTGACCCGGCCAGGCATCACGCACGCACCGGTTCCCTAGGGGGATGGCTGGCTCGAAGCGGCTGCGAGTGCGGCGCGCACCGTATCATCCCGCCCGCAGACCAACCTGTTACGCGCGCGCACCAACGAACCCGCATGCAGGCACCTCAATCGAGCGACGCCGCCTGGGAGGCCTTGCCGCTGCCTGCCATAGAGATCGACGTGCAGGGCGCCGTGCAGCGCGCCAACCTGGCGTTTCGATCGCTGGGTGCCATGGCCAGCTGCGATGCGGTGCGCTGGCACGATGCGCTCGACGACGAGTCGCTGGCGTTGCTGAAGCGGCGCTTGCTGTCCAGGCGGGACTTTTCTCTCGAGCTGCGCTGGCGACGCAACCTGTCGGAGATGCCGGCCTGGGTGGAGTTCAGTGCCAGGTGGATGGAAGGGCGGCAGGCCTACACCTGCTTGCTGCGCGATGCCACGGCCGAGCGACTCGCCGAGCGCGATGCCCGAGCCGAGACACAGCGTTTCGCGCTGCTGGCCGACAGCGTGCCGGCGTTGATCGCGTACTACGAGGCCACGCGCCTGAGCTGCGTCTACGCCAACCAGCAGTACGCCAAGACCTTCGGCCATGATCCGGTGTCGATCATCGGCCGCACGTTCGCCGAGGTGGTGGGGTCGCAGGCCGCGGCCGAGATCCAGCCGCATGTCGACCGCTTGCTGAGCCACGCCGAAGCGGCGTCGTACGAGCGCAAGATGAACGGGCCCGACGGCGCGCCGCGCTGGATCGAGGTGAGCCTGGTTCCCCATGTGGTCAATGACGCTCTGGTCGGCGCGTTCGTGCTGATCAGCGACATCTCGCACCACCGTCTGATCGAGGCCGCGTTGCGCGAGAGCGAAGACCGGCTGTCGAAATTCATGGACGCGAGCGTCGAGGGCATCGTGTTCCACCGCGACGGCGTGATCACCGATGTCAACGTGGCGTTGGTGTCACTGCTCGGCTTCTCGCGCGAGCGCATGGTGGGACACCGCATCCTCGACTTCGTCGCACCCGAGCACCAGAGCCGCGTGCAGGGCGTGATGGATGCGGCCTCGGAGCAACGCTACGACCTGGTCGCGGTCACCGCCGATGGCCAGCGCATCCCGGTGGAGTCGATCGGCCGCACGATGACGCGCCGCGGCGAGCGCATCCGCATGGCGATCGTGCGCGACATCCGCGACCGCCTGCAGGCGCAGCAGCGCATCGAGTTCCTGGCGCACCACGACCCACTGACCGGGCTGCCCAATCGCGCCAACTTCATGGAGCACCTGGCCGCCCGTTTGGGCGGCGGTGCGGCCACGCACGCGGCGCTGTTGTTCATCGACCTCGATCACTTCAAGCGCATCAACGACTCGCTGGGTCACCTGGTCGGCGACACGGTGCTGCAGGCGGTGGCGCATCGCATCGTGCAGTCGCTGCGCCCGGTCGACCTGGTGAGCCGCTTCGGCGGCGACGAGTTCGTCGTGCTGCTGGCCGATGTCGCCGATCGGCGCGTGGTCGAAGAGCTGGTGCAGCGTGTGCTGCTTGCGGTGGAGGCCCCGATCCCGGTGCAGGGTCAGAACATCGTCGTGTCACCGTCGATCGGCGTGGCGATGGTGCCGCACGACGGCCGCCTGCCGGCCGAGCTGATCAAGAACGCCGATACCGCGATGTACGCGGCCAAGGCCGACGGCCGCGGCGTGTGCCGCTTCTTCGAGACCGAGATGGCCGCGCATGCGTACGCCGCGCTGGTGCTCGAGGGCCAGCTCGCGCTGGCGCTGCAGCGCAACGAGTTCGCATTGATGCTGCAGCCGCGTGTCGCGCTCGACGGCTCGGGCCTGCAGGTGCAGGCGCTCATCCGCTGGCAGCACCCCGATCGCGGCTGGCTGGCTCCGGAGAGTTTTCTCGATGTGGCCGAGGAGCGGCGGCTGATGCAGCCGATCCTGCGCTGGGCACTGGTCGAGGCCATCGCGGCGCAACGTGCCTGGTCGCTGCGCGACGGCAGCGTGCCCACCGTGGCGCTCGATCTGTCGAGCCTGCCGTTGCCGCTGGAGGCGGTCGCCGACCTGGCCGAGCAGGTGTGCGCCGAGTCGCCACCCCTGGGCGAGCTGTCGCTCGACATCGGCGAAGCGGTGCTCAACGAAGACGCGCACGCGTTGCGACGATCGGTGACCCGCCTGCAGGCGCTCGGCCTGTCGGTGGCGATCGACGACTTCGGCGTCGGCACGATGGCGCTGGCGCGCCTGCGCGCACTGCCGGTGCGCGGGCTGATCCTCGGCCGTGCCTTCGTCGCGTCGTTGCCCGACGACACCGCCGCGGCCACCATCGCCACCGCCATCGTGCAGATGGCACGCGGCCTCAAGCTGGACGTGACGGCCAAGGGCGTGGAGACCGATGCGCAGCGCAGCTGGCTGGCCGGCATCGGTTGCGACCATGCACAGGGGCCGGGCGTCGCGTTGCCGATGCCGGCGGGTGCATTCGCCGACTGGTTGCGCGCGCAGCCTGCCTAGGTGCGATCGGCGCGGGGTCAGCCCTTCTTGGGCTTGACCGGGCGTTTCCAGTTGTCGAGGCTGGCCTGACGCGCGCGCGCAACCGTCAACTGGCCGGCCGGCGCGTTCTTGTTGATGACCGAGCCGGCGCCAATGGTCGCGCCGTCGCCGATCGTCACCGGTGCCACCAGCACGCAGTTGGAACCCACGTGCACGTCGTTGCCGATCACGGTGCGGTGCTTGTTGGCGCCGTCGTAGTTGGCCGTGATGCTGCCGGCGCCGTAGTTGACGCGCTCACCCACCGAGGTGTCCCCAAGATAGGCCAGGTGGTTGGCCTTGGCACCGCGTTCGAGCCGCGAGTTCTTCACTTCGACGAAGTTGCCAATGTGCACATCGGCGCCGAGATCGGCGCCGGGGCGCAGGCGGGCGAACGGCCCGATCTGCACGCGCTCGCCGATCGCTGCCTGCGCGAAGTCGCAGTGCGGCAGCACGTCGGTGCCGGCACCGATCGTGGTGTCGCGGATCACGCAGTACGCGCCGACGCGCACGCCGTCGCCGAGCACCACGCGCCCTTCGAAAATGCAGTCGATGTCGATCTCGACATCGCTGCCGCACTGCAGCTCGCCACGCACGTCCAGGCGCGCGGGATCGGCCAGCCGCACGCCGGCGTCCATCAGCGCCTCGGCACGTCGGCGCTGCAGCCGGCGCTCCAGGTCGGCCAGTTGCGCCGCGCTGTTCACACCGAGCACTTCGGTCTCGTCGTGCGCCGCGCAGCTCACCACCGGCACGCCATCGGCCACTGCCATCGCCACCACGTCGGTCAGGTAGTACTCGCCTTGCGCGTTGCGATTGGTCAGCCGAGACAACCAGCGCTTCAATGCCGCGGTCGGCGCGGCCATGATGCCGGTGTACACCTCGCGGATCGCACGCTGAACATCGCTGGCATCTTTGTGCTCGACGATGCCGCGCACCCGGCCGCCTTCGCGCACGATGCGGCCATAGCCGGTGGGGTCATCGAGCGTCAGCGTCAGGAGCGCCAATTGCTGCCCCGCGCAGGCTTGCATCAGCGCCCGGGCGGTGTCGGCTTCGATCAGTGGGACGTCACCGTTGAGGATCAAGGTCGTGCCGTCGTCATCGAGCAAGGGCGCGGCCTGCTGCACGGCGTGGCCGGTGCCGAGTTGCGGCTGCTGCCGGACGCAGCGCAGCGTGCGGCCGGCGACGGCCTGCTCCACCGCATCGGCCGCGTAGCCGGTCACCACCACGGTACGGTCGGCCTGCAGTGTCGCGCAGGTGTCCAGCACGTGCGTCAACAGGGGCCTGCCCGCCAAGCGATGCAGCACTTTGGGCAGGGCTGATTTCATCCGTGTACCCTTGCCCGCGGCCATGATCACGATGTCGAGCGTCATGTCGGTTGTCTTGCCTATGCGTCTTCGCCTGCGGATGTGGATTATCGCCAGCGCGGTGTTGCTGCTGACAGGCTGCAGCGCGGTGCGGCTGGTCTACAACCAGGGGCAGACAATTGCGTACTGGTGGCTGGACGGCTACTTTGACTTCGACACCGAGCAAGGCAACCGGGCGCGCGAGGCGTTGTCCGACTGGTTCCGCTGGCATCGTGCCACGCAACTGCCCGACTACGCCGGCCTGTTGGCGCAGGCGCAGCGGCAGATCCTGCAGGACGTCACACCCGCCGAAACCTGCCGTTGGGTCGACGAGATACGCAAACGCGTGGAGGCCGCCTACATGCAGGGGGTGCCGGCGTTGGCCGGGATCGTGCGCACCCTCAAGCCCGAGCAGGTGCGGCAGGTCGAAAAGCGGTACCAGAAGGGGGATGTGGACTTTCGCAGCGACTTTCTGCAGGCCACGCTGGCCGAGCAGCTCGAGGCGGCCAACAAGCGCACCGTGTCGCGCGCCGAGATGATCTATGGCCGCCTCGACGATGCGCAGCGCAAGATGATCGCCGATGGCGTGGCGGCGTCGCCGTTCGATGCCCGGCGCTGGCTCGTTGAACGGCAGGCACGCCAGCGCGAGATCGTGGAGACGCTGCGCTCGTTGCAGTCCGCGCGCGCCGACGCGGCGCGCACCGAGGCGGCGCTGCGCGTGTTCGCGGCGCACGCCGTGCTGTCGCCGCGGCCGGCTTACCGCGAGTACCAGCAGCGGCTGTACGACTACAACTGCGCGCTCGCGGCCAAGCTGCACAACAGCACCACGCCCGAACAGCGGCGCCACGGCCAAGAGCGCCTGAAGGGCTGGGAAGACGACCTGCGGGCGCTGGCGGCGCAGCGCCACCCGGACGTGTCGGAGCGCGAGCGGCTCGACCGTCCCTGATCTCGGGCCCGCCCTCAGGGCGTCAGCTGGAGGGTGACCGAGTGCGGCACCGAGCCGCTCTTGGGGAAATCGGCCAGCGAGGCCCTGAACATGGCGCTCAACAGTTCGTCTCCGCCGCTGTTGTAGCCGTCGCTGCTGGCGCGCGCCTCGTACAGCGGCGCGCCGTTGCCGTTGTCGCGCAGCAGCAGCCCGACCTCGCGGTCGTACCGCGCCGGTTCGCTGTAGTGCCAATACGAGTAGTACGGAGCGTACGGGTAGAACGGGTAGGGCCGGTAGAAGCCCGGCCGCCCGCGCCAGTAGCCGTAGCCACCGTGCCACCACATCGGGTCGTCCCACGGCGAGCGTTCGTAGCGCGTGATGCGCGCACCCACCTGCACCAGAACGTCGGGCTTTGCACCGGGCGCGGCGGCGGTGAAGCCCGCTGCCTCGATGGCCGGCCGGGCGGCGTCTTCGAGCCGTTGCTGTTGGTCGGCCCGCGCTTCCTGCGAGGGCAGGCGCTCGAATGCGTAGGTGCCGGGGCTGCGCTGCGCCGGCCAAGTGCCGTAACTGGCCACCTGCGCGTGCAGGGTGTTGAGCGACGCACACGCCGCCAGCAAGCCGACGAGGACAAGGGCGGCCAGGTTTCGTGCGGCGGTGTGCATGCAATCCTCCGTCGGCGCCTCTCGGCTTGCGGTCAGGTGGTTCGGTCGCGCACCAGGTGCAACGGCCGCTCGGCCTGCGGCTCGGCGCAGCCGTCGTCCTCGTCGAACGCCTTGTCGCCTTGTGCGTCGGCCACGCCAGTGGCTTGGAGCGTGGCAAACGGGAACAGGTTCCGGTCCATCAAGTGTGACAGCGTGATGCGGCCCATCGCCGAGGCCATGTTGTCGATGCGACCGGGATAGCGGCGCTCCCACTCGCGCAGCATCTGCTTGATCTGCGCGCGTTGCAGGTTGGGCTGGCTGCCGCACAGGGTGCACGGGATGATCGGAAAGCGCCGGTGCTCGGCCCAGCGCTCGAGATCGACTTCGGCCACGTAGGCCAGCGGGCGGATCACCACGTGGCGCCCGTTGTCGCTGACCAGCTTGGGCGGCATGCCCTTCAGACGGGCACCGAAGAACATGTTCATCAGCAGCGTGGCCACCATGTCATCGCGGTGGTGCCCGAGCGCGATCTTGGTCGCACCCAGTTCGCCGGCCACGCGGTACAGGATGCCGCGGCGCAAGCGCGAGCACAGCGAACACAGCGTCTGGCCTTCGGGGATCAGCCGCTTGACGATCGAATAGGTGTCTTGCTCCTCGATATGGAAGGGCACGGAACGCGAGCGCAGGTAGTCCGGCAACACGTGCTCGGGAAATCCGGGCTGCTTCTGGTCCAGGTTGACCGCCACCAGGTCGAACGGCACCGGAGCGCGTTCGCGCAGCCCGGTCAGGAGGTCGAGCAGGGCATAGCTGTCCTTGCCGCCCGACACGCAGACCATCACCTTGTCGCCCGGCTCGATCATGTTGAAGTCGGCGATCGCTTGCCCCACTTGGCGGTGCAAACGCTTGGACAGCTTGTTGGACTCGAAGCGCTGGCGGCGCTCGCTCTGTTGCGGATCGATGAGTTCAGGGGTCGCGTTCATCGCGCACCTCGGTCGTTGAGTTTGGCCTGCACCTCGACGCTGACGACGTCGCAATCGGCGAACACTTGCGGCTTGGCCACTCGCACGCGCGCCACCGTCACACCCGGCAGCGACAACGCGCGTTGGGCGATGCGGCCTGCCAGCGTTTCGAGCAGGTGGGTGTGCTCGCGCTCGGCCTCGGCCTTGGCCAGTTCGCGCAGCTGCCGGTAATCGAGCACCTGCGACATGTCGTCGCGCTCGGGCACCAGGGGCGCATCGGGCATGTCGACCGCCAGGCTGATCAGCACCGGCTGCGGCGCGCCGAACTCGTGGGCCAGCACGCCCACCTGAGCCAACACGCGCAGGCCTTCGATCGTGATCGTTCTCATGCCAGGTCTTCCGGGAATGCGTAGTCGCGCGCGCGGCGCATCAGGTGGCTGCCGGCATCGACCAGCAACGTGCTGCCGGTCACCGACGGGTTCTCGAGCACGAAGCGCACCGCATGCGCCACGTCGTGCGCCTCGACGCCGTGGCCCAGCGGGCCAGCGGCCTTCAGCGCCGCCAGCCGTTGCGCGTCGATCTGCGGCCCCTCGAGCGTGAGGCCCGGCGCGATGCCGCACACGCGCAGCAGCGGGGCGAGCGCCTGCGCCAGCAGCGGCGTCGCCGCGTGCAGCGCGGCCTTCGACAACGTGTACGACAAGTGGTCGGGATTCGGGTTGAACAACTTCTGGTCCAGCAAGTTGACGACACAGGCATCGCCAGCCGGGACGGTGCCGCGGTGTGCGTGCAGGGCGCGCGCGAGCACGATGGCCGCAGCCGTGTTGCTGCGCCAGTGACGCCCCAACGTGTCGTATCTCAGCGTGTGCACGTCGTCGTGCTCGAACAGCGATGCGTTGTTCACCACCGCACTGAGCGGTCCCATGCGCCTTGCCACCGTGGAGACG
>DATKJN010000892.1:0-9071 GCA_035543655.1 Burkholderiaceae bacterium
GGCTCGGGCATCGACCCCAAGAACCTGTCGACGCTGAAGGGCAAGAAGATCGCCGCGTCGTTCGGCACCATCAATCACCTCTACGCGCTCGCGCTGATCGAGAAGGCGGGCCTGACGCCGGCCGACGTGACGCTCGTCAACACGCCGCCCCCCGACATGACCGTGGCGCTGCTCTCGAAGGGCATCGACGCGTTCTCGGGCTGGGATCCGTGGCCGATCGTCGCGCAGAAGGACGTTCCCGGCGCCTATGTCGTCATCCGCGGCGGCGACCTGATCTCCTACCTCGGCTACAACGTCGCCACGCGTGCCTGGATCGAGAAGAACGGCGATACGGTCGAGAAGTTTCTCGCCGCCGTCGCCGAGGCCGACAAGTGGATGCGCGCCAACCCGAAGCAGGCCGCGCAAGTGGCCACGCGCTGGATCCCGGGCTTGAAGCCCGAGGTGGCCGAGGCGGCGATGCAGTTCAACATCCAGCAGAACGACCGACGGCTGTCGGCCAACAACTACCACGCGCTGTGGGCGGCACAGGATCGCTTGAACCGTCTGGGCATCCTCAAGTCGACTTTCGACGTCAACAAGCACATCGAGCCCAAGCACATGCTGAAGGTGATGAAGGACAAGCCGGAGTTGTTCTCCGACCTGCCGCCGATCCCCAACAACGTGGCCATCACCCCGGGCTTCGTGTTCAAGCCATGATGCGCAAATGACCCACCGCACCGTGCTCATCACCGGCGCCACCAGCGGCATCGGCGCCGGCATCGCGCGCGCCTTCGCGGCCGCCGGCGATCATGTGGTCGCCACCGGTGCGACCGAGGCCGAGGTGTCCGCCGCGCGCGGGCAAGCCGGCATCGACGTGCGCCAGCTCGACGTGCGCGACGATGCTGCGGTGCGCGCGCTGGTCGAAGGCTTGGGTGAGCTCGACGTGGTGGTCAATTGCGCCGGCGTGATCCGGCGCAATGCCGAGCACGACCCGGTGGTGTTCGCCGACACGCTGGACATCAACCTCACCGGCACCATGCGCGTCTGCGCCGCCGCACGCGCGGGCCTGAAGGCGCGGGCGGGGTGCATCGTCAACACCGCGTCGATGTTGAGCTTCTTCGGCGGCGGTCTGGTCCCTGGCTACAGCGCGAGCAAGGGCGGCGTCGCGCAGCTCACCAAGAGCCTGGCGATCGCGTATGCGGCCGACCAGATCCGCGTCAACGCGATCGCGCCAGGCTGGATCGCCACGCCACTCACCCAGGCGCTGCAGGACGACCCCGCGCGCTCCGCGCCGATCGTGGCGCGCACGCCGCTCGGCCGCTGGGGCACGCCCGAAGACGTGGCGGGCCCGGTGTTGTTCCTGGCCAGCGACGCGGCGCGCTTCGTCACCGGGGTGGTGCTGCCGATCGACGGCGGCTATCTGATCAGCTGAAGGAGAAAGTCATGATCACGCAACTACCCGGCATCCAACCCGAGATCGCGATGCAGGCGATCCCCGACGACGAGCGTGTGTGGGTGCCCCAAGCAACAGGCGTGTGGTTTCGTCCGCTGCTGCTCAACACGGTGACCGGCAGCTGGTGCAACCTGCTGCGCGTGCGCAAGTCGGGTGTGCTCTCGCGCCACATCCATCCGTCGTGGGTGGTGGGTTACGTGATCAAAGGCGCGTGGCGTTACCTCGAGCACGACTGGGTCGCCAAGGAGGGCGCGTTCGTGTACGAGCCGCCGGGCGAGATCCACACGCTGGTGGTCGACGAGCAGGTGGGCGCCACCGAGATGATCACCTTCTTCAACATCCACGGCGCAATGGTCTACGTGGACGACAAGGGCCAGCACACCGGCTATGAAGACGTGTTCACCAAGATCGCGATGTGCCGCAAGCACTACGCCGAGTGCGGTCTCGGCGAGGGTTACGTCGACACCTTGGTGCGCTAGCAACCTTCACTGAAAGTCACGAGGGGCGCTGCGGCGCCCCTCGTTCATGGGCAATGCCCATGACCTCGGCTCGGTTTGCATGGCGCACGATGATCCGCTCCCCGCAGGCAGCACGAACGTGAAGCTGCCCAATCGCTGAAACCAGTGCGGGCGGTGTCGAGCCGCCCGCGCAAAGGAATCGCCACAGGAAACAACCCATGGACAGGGCACGCATCCAACTGCTGCAGCAGATGCCGATCTTCGGCGCCATCGACGACGAGGCGCTGCAGTTCCTGCTCGACCCGGTGCCGTCGGTCAGCGTGTCGAAGGGCGCGTTCTTCTTCCGCGAGCGCGAGCCGGCCGACGGCATGTTCGTGCTGGAGTCGGGCCACGTTTCGGTGCTCAAGGAGTGGGCCGGCCGCGAGTTGCAACTGCATCGGCTCGATGCGGGCGACTGTTTCGGCGAGATGGCGTTGCTCGATCTGTTTCCGCGCAGCGCCTCGGTGCGCGCCGAGGCCGACTGCCGCGCCATCGCGCTCACGCCGGCGCACCTGTACCGGCTGTACGAACACGATGCCAAGTCGTTCGCGCTGATCCAGATGAACATCGCCCGCGAGATGAGCCGCCGCCTGCGCGATGCCGACGAGCAGCTGTTCCGCGCCACCATGGGCGAGAGACGTCCACCGCCCGAGGGCACCGCGTTTCAAACCCTTTGAGTCGCCGCGGCGCTGGCCTTGTCGGTAGGATCGCTGCCTTTGTCGGCACAGCAATCCGTGACCATGACCACCACGATCGACGGGCCCGACGGCAAACCGCGCTGCCGATGGTGCGCGGCGGCGCCTGAGTTCCTGCACTACCACGACACCGAGTGGGGATTCCCGGTCGCCGACGATCGCCGGTTGTTCGAGAAGCTGTGCCTCGAGGGGTTTCAGTCGGGCCTGAGCTGGCGCACCATCCTGGCCAAGCGCGAGAACTTTCGCACCGCATTCCACGGCTTTCACATCGAGCGCGTCGCGCGCCTGGGTGCGCGCGACGTCACGCGGCTGCTGAAAGACGAGGGCATCGTGCGCCACCGCGGCAAGATCGAAGCGGCGATCAACAACGCTCAGCGGGCGCGCGAGCTGGTGCAGCGCGAAGGGTCGCTGGCGGCGTATTTCTGGCGCTACGAGGCCGACAAGAAAGCGCTGGCGCCGCCGCAAAGCGCATCGACTTCCGATGCCTCGATCGCGCTGTCGAAGGCGCTCAAGAAGCAGGGCTGGCAGTTCGTGGGGCCGACCACCGTCTATGCATTCATGCAGGCGATGGGGCTGGTCAACGACCACGCCGAGGGCTGCGTGGTGCGCGCGCAGGTGCAGCGCGCACGCAGGACGTTCGAGGTGCCCGGGCGCTGACGGATCAGGAACGGCGCGCGCTAGTCGCGCTTCTTGTTCAGCTTGCCCATCTGCCACAGCATGAAGGCGTACTGGTCGGCCACGGCCGACGTGCGCTGCGTCAGCGTGCTGCCCACGCCGTGGCCGGCCTGCGTGTCCAGGCGCAACAGCACCGGCTTGCCGCTGGAGCTCGCGGCCTGCAATCTCGCCGCGGCCTTGTTGCTCTCCCACACCGGCACGCGCGGGTCGTTGACGCCGTGCACCAGCATCACCGCCGGATAGGCCGTGCCGTCGCGGATGTGGTGGTAGGTGCTCATCGCCATCAGCGCGCGGAACTCGTCGCGGTTGGACACGCTGCCGAACTCGCCGGTGTTGGTGGCGCCGTTGGCGCTGTGCTCGGCGCGGATCGCATCGAGCACGGCCACGTTGAAGATCGCCGCCGCGAACAATTCGGGCGCTTCGGTCACCGCGCGTCCGACGAAGATGCCGCCCGCGCTGGTACCGGTGATGGCCATCGTGGCCGGTGAGCCATAGCGTTGCTCGATCAGCCAGCGCACGCAGGCGATGCCGTCTTTCCAGGTGTTGGGCTTGCTGGCCTTGTAGCCGGCGTGGTGCCACGCCTTGCCGTGCACGCCGCTGCCGCGCGGATTGGTGAAAGCCAGCACCCCGCCGCGTTCCAGCCACACCGCGTTGTCGGGTGAGTAGTAGGCCGACAGCGACAGCCCGTAGCTGCCGTAGCCGTGCACCAACACCGGGTTGCTGCCGTTCAACACCAGGCCCTTCTTGTGCAACACCGTCATCGGCACCTTCACGCCGTCGTGGCTCGGCACCTCGACTTCGGTGACCTGCAGGTCCAGCGGCGGCACGCTCGGTTCGGCGCCGAAGCTCACGCGCGTGATCTGGTCGCCACGCGCCAGGTAGAACTGTTGCCAGCGGGTCCACGCGCTCATGGAGAACAGCACCGCATCGTCGATCGGCGTGGGCTCGTCGACCACCCAGGCGGCCCCGTCGTGCGGCCGCGGCACGGCACGGCCCACACGATCGCCTGCGCCGTGCAGCCACAGCGACAGCGCCGTGCCTTCGCGCCGTTGCACCAGCACGCCGCTGCGTGCGAGCTGGAACTTCTGCAGCATGCCGCTCGCCGGCTCGGGCACGATCTCGACGGCCCGCGCCAGGTCCGGTCGGCGCAGGTCGATCTTGACCAGCTTGTGTCGCGGCGCGCCGGCATGCGTGAGCACGAAGAGTTCGTGGCCGCGCAACTCCACCTGCGTGATCTTGTCGGTCGCGCTGGCGATCCGTTGCCAGCGCACATCGGGCTTGCCGAGTTGCGCCAGCGGCGCCGCGAACAGGTTGCCTTCGGGTTCGGTGGTGTCGGTCGTGCGGGCCACCATCCACGGACTGCCGGGCACGGTGAGGATCTCGCCGTTGTCGATCGCATCGAGCTTCAACGTCGGCGTGACGGTCGGTCCGAACACGGGGCGCGCCTCGGCAGCGCGCGCGCCGACGCGTTGCCACAGCACGCGCGAGTTCTTGTAGTGATCGGTCTCCGGTTGTCCGGGTTGCAAGGCCTGCAGCTGATTGGCCGTGAACGAGCGGCTGTCGGGCAGCCAGTGGATCGCCGAATGCGACACCACACGCGGCAGCGGCTCGCCGATGCGTTGGCCGCGGCGCACGTCGAGCACGTGCAGCTTGGCGTCTTCCGAGCCGCCGCCCGAGATGCCGAACGCCACGTAGCGCCCATCCCACGAGGGCTTGAAGTAGTTGATGGCATGCGGCACGCCGGTGGCACGGCCCTCGACCTCGGGGTCGACCAGCGTGCGTTCGGCGCCGTTCATTCCCTGGCGCATCACCAGCCGGTATTGGCGTTCACCGCGTGCGCGCTTCAGGTAGTAGTAGCGCTCCCCGGGCAGGCGCATCAGGCTCGTGATGCGGTCGCCGGCCAACGACGTGAGCTCCTGGATGCGCGCGGCGATGGCGTCGCGTCCATCGATGCTGGCCATCAGGTCGGCGGTGGCACGGCTTTGCTCACGCATCCAGCCGAGCACATCGGGCCGCTTGGTGTCCTCCATGTAGCGGTACGGGTCGGCCACCGTCTCGCCGTGGTGCTGCTCAGTCACGTTGTCGATGCGCGCCTGTGGCGCGCCGGGTGCGCGCTGCGCGTTCGCCGCCGTGCCCGCCAGCGCCAGGCAGACGGCGATGCCCATGGACAGCGGAAGCGACGTGTTCATGCGGTCTCCCAAACAGACGGATCGACGGGCCACGGCGTCGACGGCGCCATGATGTCATGGAAGGGGGGGTGGCACCGAGCCCGTGTTCAAATCGATCCGCACAACGACAGGAGACACACCGCATGCACCGCGTCACCGGCTGGCTGCGCGCACAAGCGCTCGCCGTCGCCATGCTGGCACTCGCCACCGCGAGCGCGGCGCTCGCGCAGGCCGACTACCCGAACAAGCCGATCCGCGTGGTCGTCACGTTCCCGCCCGGCGGCAGTGCCGATGCGGTGGTGCGTTCGCTGGTGCCGCGCTTGAACGACAAGCTCGGCCAGCAGGTGGTCGTGGACAACCGGCCGGGCGCGGGCGGCAACATCGGGCTCGCGGTGGTGGCCAAGGCGCCTGCCGACGGCTACACGCTCGGCGTGGGCGCGGCCGGAGCGCTGTCGGCCAACGTGAGCCTGTACCCGCAGATGCCGTTCGACCCGGTGAAGGATTTCAAGCCGGTGACGATGCTCGCCGCCATTCCGTTCGTGATCGTCGGCCATCCGTCGATCGGCGCCAAGACGCTGAGCGAGCTGATCGCGTTGGCCAAGGCGCAGCCGGGCAAGCTGACGATCGCGCACGGCGGCAATGGCACCGCGATGCACCTGTCGTCGCAGCTGTTCATGCAGATGGCCGAGATCAAGATCCCCGAGGTGCCGTACAAGGGCTCGGGCCCGGCGGCGCTCGACGTGCTCGGCGGCCAGGTGCCGCTGGCGGTGGTGGACCTGCCGTCGGCGCTGCAGCACATCCGCGCCGGCAAACTGATCGCGTTTGCGGTCACCAGTCCGAAACGGTTGCCGCAATTGCCCGATGTGCCGACCGCTTCGGAGGCCGGGCTCGCAGGCTACGACTCCACCGGCTGGTTCGGCGTGGTGGCGCCGGCCGGCACGCCGGCGCCGGTGATCCAGCGCCTCAACGCCGAGATCACGGCCGCACTGCGCGACGAGGCGATCCAGTCGGCGCTGCGCGCGCAAGGTGTCGAGCCGGCGCCGACCACGGCCGATGCGTTCGAGGCCTACATCCAGAGCGAAACCGCGAAATGGGCGCGCGTGATCAAGGCCGCCCAGATCAAGCTCGACTGACGGCAACACGCATGCCATCGTTCGACACCGACGTGTTCATCGCCGGCGCAGGCCCGGTGGGCCTGACCGCGGCGATGGACCTGAGCCAGCGCGGCGTGCGCGTGACCCTCGCCGAACCGCGCCGCTTCGCCGAGCCGCCCAACGTGAAGTGCAACCACGTGAGCGCGCGCAGCATGGAGATCTTTCGCCGCCTCGGGGTGGCGGCGAAAGCGCGCCACGCCGGGCTGCCCGAGGATTGGCCCAACGACGTGGTGTTTCGCACCACAGTCACCGGGCTGGAGATGTCGCGCATCCCGATCCCGTGCCGGCGCGACCGCTACACCGATGCGAGCGGCCCCGACGGCTGGTGGCCGACACCGGAGCCGCCGCACCGCATCAACCAGATCTACCTCGAGCCGATCCTGCTGCGCCACACCGCCGAGCTGCCGGGCGTGACCTTGCACAACCGCACGCAGCTCACTGCCTTCACACAGGACGGCGACGGCGTCACCGTGCAGTGGCTCGATCTCGACAGTGGCACCACGCGCAGCCTGCGCGCGCGCTATCTGATCGGTTGCGACGGCGGCAGCTCCACCGTGCGCAAGCAGATGGGTGCGCAACTCGAAGGCACGGCGGTGATCCAGCGCGTGCAGTCGACCTACATCCGCGCGCCCGGCTTGCTGGCGCTGCTCGAGCACCGGCCGCGCGCATGGTCGCACTACGTGTACAACCCGCGGCGCTGCGGCGTGATGTTCGCGATCGACGGCCACGAGACCTGGCTCGTGCACAACCACCTGAGTCCCAGCGAGCCGGAGTTCGATTCGGTCGACCGCGACTGGGCCATCCGCCAGATCCTCGGCGTGGACGAGCAGTTCCCCTACGAGATCATCAGCAAGGAGGACTGGGTCGCGCGCCGTCTGGTGGCCAACCGCTTTCGCAACGGGCGCGTGTTCATCGCCGGCGACGCCGCGCACCTGTGGGTGCCGTATGCCGGCTATGGCATGAACGCGGGCATCGCCGACGCCACCAACCTCACCTGGCTGCTCGCCGCCTGCGTGCAGGGCTGGGCCGACCCGCGCATCCTCGACGCCTACGAGGCCGAGCGCCAGCCGATCACGCAGCAGGTGTCGCACTTTGCGATGGACCATGCGGCCAAGATGATCAAGGCGCGCACCGCGGTGCCGCCCGACATCGAGGCCGCCGACGCGGCGGGCGCCACCGCGCGCGAGCGCTTCGGTGCCGAGGCCTACCAACTCAACGTGCAGCAGTTTTGTTGCGCCGGCCTCAACTTCGGTTATTTCTACGAGCACTCGCCGATCATCGTGGGCGGCGATGAAACGCCGCCGCCGTACTCGATGGGCGGGTTCACCGAGTCCACCGTGCCGGGCTGCCGGCTGCCGCACGTCTGGCTCGCCGACGGGCGTTCGCTGTTCGATGCGCTCGGCCCCGGCTACACGCTGCTGCGGCGCGACACCGGTGTCGACGTGTCGGCGCTGGTCGATGCCGCGCAGGCGCAGCGGGTGCCGCTCGCGGCGATCGACGCGCAGCCGCGCGACGGCTGGCCCGCGGCCTATCGCCACGCGCTGGTGATGGCGCGGGCCGACACGCACGTGGTGTGGCGGGGCGACGCCGCGCCGGCCGACTGCGACGCGCTGATGCGCCGCCTGCGCGGCGCGGCGGCCTGAGGCGAGGCGCCCGGAGGGGACAGCTCAAAAGGCCTGCCGCGGCCGGCTGAGCGCGGTGCGTGTCCGCTCGATCTGCAGGGCACGACGATTGCCGACCCCGCGACATGGCCAGCCAAAGGAGTACCAGCATGCCAGCCCAAAAACTGAACGACGCGATCAAGCTGTTGACGCAAGACCACAAGGAAGTCGATGCGCTGTTCAAGCGCTACGACAAGCTGTCGCAGGGCGATGGCCCGGCGGCGCAAAAGGCCGAGCTCGCCCGCCAGATCTGCACGATGTTGACCGTGCACGCCACGATCGAAGAGGAGATCTTCTACCCGGCGGCGCGTGCGGCGCTGAAGGAACAGGATCTGCTCGACGAGGCCGAGGTCGAACACGCCAGCGCCAAAGACCTGATCGGCCAGATCGAGAACGCATCGCCGGACAGCGAGCTCTACGACGCCAAGGTCAAGGTGCTCGGCGAGTACATCCGGCACCACGTGAAGGAAGAGCAGGACGAGATGTTCCCCAAGGTGCGTCGCACCCAGCTCGATCTGGTGCTGGTCGGCGAGGCGATGGCCTCGCGCAAGCAGGAGCTGTTGGGCACCACCGTGCCGGCCTGATCGATCGCAGGCACGCCGGCCGCAGCAGCGGCCGGCTCTCAGAGGTCGCGCGGCGCGCCGATGCGCGCCATGCAGCGCCGGTGGCGCTCGTCGACGCGATTGGCGAACCATTCGGTCGTGAGCTTGCGCGTGAACTTGGGGCTTTGCAGGTCGATGCGCGGCACCACGGCACGTGGCAGCGCGCGTTTGTCGAGCCGTTCGGCGT
>DATKJN010000893.1:0-16386 GCA_035543655.1 Burkholderiaceae bacterium
GTGATCGTCAGGTCAGGCCGCCAGCGGCAGCGCGTCGTGCGGCTCCAGCCGCAGCAGGGCCAGCGCCGCGGCGTGCGCGGCCGCGCGGTCGTGCGCCGCGCGCGCCAGTTCGGCGGCGCGCTGCAGCGCGCGCACCAGGCGCGCATGCTGCACCCGGCGGCGTTGTTCGAGCCAGTCTTCGAAGGCGTCGCTGTCGAGCGCGAACCCGGCGAGCACGTGGCCCGCTTCGGGTTTGAGCAGCGGCGCCAACGCAGGCACATCGAGCGCGTGGCCGAGCAGCACACGCGCCACCGCCGACTCGGTGTCGCGCAGATCGCTGCGCACCGGGTCGTGCAGCCAAAGCGCGTCGTGGTCGCCGCGCACCAGCGTGCAACCGATGCGCTCGTGCAGCGCGTGCACCAGGCGGCGCAGCCGCGTGCGCGCCACGCCGGGCGCGGCGTCAGGCCACAGCAGCGTGGCCAGCGTGTCGCGGCCCACGCGGTGCGGATGGTCGGCAAGGTAGGCAATCAGCGCCAGGCCATGCTTGAGCGGCAGCGGCGTGACGCGGCCGTTGAGGTGCACCGCGGGATAGCCGTGCAGGTGCAGGGCGAGCGGCACGGAGTCGGTTTCATTTGTCATCGGAGGCATGGCTGAAAAGGGGCAACAAGTTCGTCAGGCCGGTGCATCATCGGCCGCTCGCACACCGCCGTCGGTGAGACGCCGGTAAAACATCGGTAAATCCTTTCGTGCGCATGGCCGCAATCGATGCAGCCCTGCGTGCGGCGGCTCCGTACGTTGCTGCGCATGGTGACCCAGGAATTTCAGTTCGATCGCTTCGTGCTGCGGCCTCACGCACGCGAGCTGCTCGACGGCGGCGCGCCGGTGCGCATCGGCGACCGCGCATTCGATCTGCTGTCGGCGCTCGTCGAGGCGGGCGGCGACGTGGTGTCGCGCGACACGCTGTTCGCGCGCGCGTGGCCCGGCCGCGTGGTGATCGACGACAACCTCAAGGTGCAGGTGATGGCGCTGCGCAAGCTGCTCGGCGCCGAGGCGGTGGCCACCGTGCCGCGGCGGGGCTACCGCCTGGGGCTGCCGCTGCGCGGCTGCGGCGACGCCAAGCCGTGCGCCACCACTGCGGTCGCGCCCACCGGCTTGATCGGCCGCGACGGCGAACTCGCGCAGCTGCAACACGCGCTGGCCGCGTCGCGCCTGGTGTCGCTGGTGGGGCCGGGCGGGGTCGGCAAGACCAAGCTCGCCAATGGCACGGCCGAGTCGCTGGCCGCGCGCTTCGCCGATGGCATCGGCGTGGTCGAGCTGGCCTCGCTCACCGATGCGCGCCGCGTGCCGGAGGCGGTGGCGCGCGCGTTGCGCCTGCCGGCGATGCCCGGCCGTGCCGGCGAGGCGGCACTGGCGCGTCGGATCGATGAACGTGCCCTGGCACGCGCGTGCACGCCGTTGTCGATGTTGATCGTGCTCGACAACTGCGAGCACCTGCTCGGCGCGGTGGCGTCGATGGTCGAATGCCTGCTCGAGGCGGCACCGCAGGTGAGGGTGCTCGCCACCAGCCAGGAGCGGCTCGGTCTGCACGGTGAACACGTGGTGCGGTTGCACGGGCTGCGCTGCGCCGATGCCGGCGCGGCGGCACACGGTGCGCCCGCGGTGCAGCTGTTCGCTGCCCGCGCCCATGCGGCCGACGCGCACTTTCGGCTCGACGACGACAACGTCGAGGCGGTGGCCGAGATCTGCCGCCGCCTCGAGGGCCTGCCGCTGGCGCTGGAGCTGGCTGCCGCGCGCGTGCCGCTGCTCGGCGCGGCCGGCGTGCTGGAGCGCCTCGATCACCAGTTGAAGCTGCTCACGCGCGGCAGCGCCGATGCGCCCGAGCGCCAGCAGACGCTGCGTGCGGCGATGCGGTGGAGCCATGGTCTGCTCGATGCCACGCAGAAGACCGTGTTCCGCCGCCTCGCGGTGTTCGCCGACAGCTTTGCGCTGCAGGGTGCGCAGGCGGTGTGCGGTGACGACGCCATCGACGAGTGGATGGTGCTCGACGCGCTCGATGCGCTGGTGGCCAAGTCGCTGGTGCAGATGGTGCACACCGGCACGCCCAAGCGCGCGCGGTTGCTGGCCACGGCGCGCGCATTCGCACTCGAGCGCCTGGAGGAATCGGGCGAACGCGGCGCGACCCAGCGACGCCATGCGTGTTGGGTGCAACGGGTGTTCGAGCGCGCCGCGCCGCGTGTGCAGGACGAGCCGCTGCGCAACTGGCTCGACACCCTGTGGCCCGAGCTGCACGACCTGCGCGCCGCGCTGCGCTGGGCTGCCGACGCCGATCCCGAGCTGCTGCTCGCGCTGGTCGGCGTGGCCGGTCCGTTCTGGGCCCCGGCCGCGCTCGACCGCGAGGCCGCGCCGTGGCTGGCTGCCGCGCGCGGCAGCGTGCACGAGGGCACGCCCCCGCCGCTGGCGGCGCGCTACTGGCAGGCGGTGGCACTGCGCTCGGTCGATCCGGTGGCGCCGATCGCGCAGTCGGTCGACGCGGCGCAGCGCGCGCTCGCACTGTTCGATCGTCTGGGCGACGACGTGGGCCGCTACCGCATGCTCGGCTTGCTGGTGCAGCATGGCCGGCGGGTGAGCCCGCCGCTCGACGTGCACGCGCTGCTCGAGCGCATGCGCACCATCGAACAACGCGACTGGCCGCCGCTGCGCCGCATGCTGCGCATGCGCGTCGAGGGCATCGTGATGGCGCGTGCCGGCGACTGGCAGGCGTACCGCGAGCGCTTTCGCCAGGAGGCGGCCATGCTGGTCGAGGCCGGCGACGAGGTGCGCTTGTGGGGTGCGCTGTACCACGTGGCGCTGGCCGAGATCGCGTTGCAGCAGCCGCGCGCGGCCATCGACGTGATGGAACCCGTGGTGCAGCGGCTGCGCGAGGTCGGCCTGTTGCGCGAGCAGTGGACACGGCCCGCCGTGCTGCTGATCGCGCGCATCGAAGCCGGCGAGGGCCTGGCCGCGGCGGCAGCGGTGCGCGAAACGGTCACGCTGTTGCGGGTGGCGGGCGCACCGGCCTGGATCGCCGACCACCTGAGCCTGTGGGCGCTGGACATTGGCGACGCCGAGCTCGCGGCGCGGTTGAGCGGCTGGGCCGACGCGGCGATCGCACGCGGCAGCGAGCCCCGCAACTGGCATGCACGCGCAGTGCACGAACGCGTGCGGCCGCGCCTCGATGCGGCGCTCGGCGCTGCGGCGCACGCAAGCTTGCGCGAAGCCGGCAGCGCGCTCAGCGACGACGCCGCGCTGCGTGCGGTGCTGGCGCGCGCGGAGGCCGGCGCGTCAGACCGGGTGGCGCAGCGGTGAGCACACGCCCGGATCGGGCGTGTCGTGCGAACAAACGGGCGAGGTGGCGCGCGGCGGCGCGACCGTGCCGCTGCACGCCGCGCCGAACAGCGCCAGCAGGCACAGCAGCCGCATCGCCACGCGCCGCACGTCAGCCTGCGCGCCGCAGCGCGCCCTCCGCGGTGACGCCCACTTCGGTAGGCTCGTGCATCGACTGGCGCACCAACAACGCATCGACGAAACGGCGCAGGTCGCCGGCCACGCGCGCTGGCTGCTCCCAGTGCAGCGCATGGCCGACGCCTTCATAGATCTGCAGCTGGGCCGATGGCAGCACGTTGCGCAGCGTGTCGCAGTCGGCGCGTGGCACGAAGGCGTCGGCGCTGCCCCAGATCAGCAGCACCGGCACCTTGAGCGTCGGCAAGCCGGCGCAGAAGCTGTCGGCCAGCAGGCCGTCGAATGCGGCGCGCCACACCCGCGCGGGCACCTTGCGGCTCTCGCGCACCATCATCTCGAGCATCGCGGGGTCCATCGAGCCGACGAGCGTGCTCAACTGGAACTCGCGCGCCACCCGATCGGGGATCGGGTCGCGCAGCGCCTCGATCTCCGTGTCGCGATAGCTGCGCAGGTCGGCCTTGTCGCCGAAACGGGCGAACGCACCCATGCCGACCAGCGCGCGCACGAGGTCGGGCCGGTCGATCGCGAGTTGCATCGCCACCGCCGCGCCCATCGAGTGACCGACCACGACCATGGGTTCGAGCTGCAGGGTCTCGGCGAGCAGCGCCACATCGCCCGCCATGTCGGGCACGGTGCAGGGCTGCGGGCGGTCCGAATCGCCATGGCCGCGCAGCGACACGGCGACCGTGTGCCAGTGTTTGGGCAACTGGTGCCACATCGGCTCGTACGACAGGCGCGAATCGGTGATGCCGTGCAGCAGCACCACCGGCTGGCCGTCGCGCGGGCCCTGCTCGGCGATCTCCAGCTGCACGCCGTTGGCCAGACGAACGTGGCGGACGACGGTGAACTCGGGTCGGGTCATGAAACGATCCTTCACGCGATGCGCCGCCCGAAACGGACAGCGCGAGGATCGCAGCCTGGCGCGCGGACGTCCGCTGGGCGTCCGCCGCGGATCGGATCAGCGTTTCACGTTGACCACCGTGCGACCGCGCACCTGTCCTTCGAGCAGGCGCGGCGCGTAGCCAATGGCCTCCGACAGGCCGATCTCGGTGACCATGGCCTCCAGCACCTTCGCGTCGAGGTGCTTGGCCATCAGCGCCCAGGCGTCGCGGCGCTGCGCGTTGGGCACCAGCACGCTGTTGACGCCGTACAGCGTGACGCCGCGCAGGATGAACGGCATCACCGTGGTCGGGAAGTCGCCGCCCTGCGCCAGGCCGCAGGCGGCGACCGCGCCATAAAAACGCGTTTGCGCACAGGCGTTGGCCAGCGTGTGGCTGCCCACGGTGTCGACCACGCCGGCCCACACCTCTTTCTGCAGCGGCTTGCCGGCTTGCGCGAGCTCGCCGCGTTCGACGACGCGCTGCGCGCCGAGGCGTTTGAGGTAGTCGGACTCCTGCGGCCGGCCGGTCGAGGCGACCACGCGATAGCCCAGTCCGCCAAGCAACGCGACCGCCACCGACCCGACGCCGCCGGCCGCGCCGGTGACCAGCACCTCGCCGTCGCCGGGTTGCAAGCCGTGGCGCTGCAGCGCCATCACGCACAGCGCGGCCGTGAAGCCTGCAGTGGCGATCTCCATCGCGCTGCGCGTGTCGAACGGTGCCGGGATCTTCAGCAGCCAGCCCGCGTCGAGCCGCGCCTTCTGCGTCAGGCCACCCCAGTGGTTCTCGCCCAGGCCCCAGCCGGTCACGACGACCTTGTCGCCGGCTTTCCAGTCGGCACTCTTGCTGGCGCTGACGGTGCCGGCGAGGTCGATGCCGGGCACCAGCGGCCAGCTGCGCACCACCGCGCCGCGGCCGGTGATCGCCAGCGCGTCCTTGTAGTTGAGCGTCGAGTACTCCACGTCGACCGTCACGTCGCGATCGGGCAGGCGCGACTCGTCGAGATCGAGCAGTTCGGCGCGGGTCTTCTTGTCTTCGGTCTGCGACAGCAGGATGGCTTTGAACATCGGCAACTCCAGTGGTCTCTTCAAGCGTGGCGCGCGGCCCAGCGGCGGATGATCGCATGCAGCGCATCGAGCCCATCGGTCAGCGCGGCGGGGCCGGGCTGCAGGATCAGCGGCGACTTCACCTCGTGCAACTCGCCGTCGCGCACCGCGGGCACAGCGGCAAACCCCGTGCGCGCGGCCACGTGCTCCGGCCTGAATTTCTTGCCGCACCACGAGCCGATGATGATGTCAGGCGCCGCACGCACGATCTCCTGCGTGTCGGCGACGATGCGATCCTTGGCCAGGCTGCTCGCCGCGCGCTCGGGAAACACATCGTCGCCGCCGGCGATGCCGATCAGCTCGCTGACCCAGCGGATCGCGCTGATCGCGGGCTGGTCCCACTCCTCGAAGTACACCCGCGGCCGGCGCTCGAGCGAAGCGGCGCTCGAGCGCACCGCGTCGAGATGCTGCTGCAGCGATTGCACGTACACCTGCGCGCGGTCGCTGGCGCCGACCATGGCCCCCAGGCGGAGCACGTAGCCGAGCGTCTGCTCGACCGAGCGGTGGTTGGCCATCCACACCTCGATGCCGGCCTTGATCAGCGCCTGTGCGATGTCGGCCTGGATGTCGGAAAAGCCGATCGCCAGATCGGGCTGCAGTTCGAGGATCCGATCGAGCTTGGCGCTGGTGAACGCGCTCACCTTGGGCTTTTCTTGGCGTGCCCGCGGCGGGCGCACCGTGAAGCCGGAGATGCCGACGATGCGGCGCTCCTCGCCGAGCGCATACAGCACCTCGGTGGGCTCTTCGGTCAGGCAGACGATGCGTTCGGGCAGCGTGGGCACGCCACGAGCTTACGCGTTCAGCGCAACGGCGAGTCGGGCAGTGCCTTGAACTGCTTGAGCAGCGGCTTGTAGTGGCTGTCGAGCAGGCACACGTGCAGCGACAGCGGCCACTCCATCTTCGCCAGCGCCTGGATCACCGCCTTGTCCTTGCGGCGCAGGCGCGTCCACAGCGTGGCCTGCACGCCGATCACGTAACAGTGCGCTTGTGCATCGGCTTGGATCACGCGGCGCGCGATCCACGCGCGGCGGATCGACTTCGCGTGCGTGGCGACCAGTCGCAGCACCTGCTCGCGGACCTCGCCGTCGAGTGCGGCAGCCACCAACGTGTCGCTGCGTTCGAGCGTGTCGATCTGGTGCTGGCGTGCGCGCTCCCACGTGTCGCGCTCGAGCCAGCGTCTCTGGTACGCCTCGGCACGCGGGTCGTTGCGTGTGCTCAGGTGGTCGAAGGCACGCTCGCAGGCCGGTTTGATCGCATCGGGGTCGAGCGCCGCTGCGCGGTCGAGCAACACCAGGCCCTGTTCGTCGCCCCGCTCCAGGCGGTGGGAGCCCTCGAGAAACAAGCCGAGGGCGTGCTCGGCATGTTGCGCATTGAAGCTTTCGAGTGCAGCCACCGCATCGAACTCGGGCTCGAAGTCGATGCGCAGGCGAAGCAACTCGAACTGCTCGTCGACCCCGGGTGCCGGCAGTGCGGCGAGCTCTTGATACCGCACGCGCCGCTGCTGCCAAACCGCGTGGCGTTCGCCCCAGGGCTCGGCCACGCGCTCGGCCCATTGGCGTTGTTGTTCGTCGCGCAGGCGATCGGCCAGCGGTCCGAACCACGCGTTGGCGGCGCTCGGGCCTTGCAACACGTCGGGCGGCGTCGAGCGCTCGCCGTCGTGCGGCAGCAGCGCCTCCAGCCGCCGGCGCAGCGTGGGGTGCGTGTCCATCGAGCGCGGCTCGCGGTCGAGCGCCTCTTGCAGCCATTGCAGCGCCTGTTCGCGCGCCGGTGCCTGCGCCGCGCGCGCCGCCCACTGTTGCGCGAAGTCGCGCGGCGGCGCGGACTGGTCGCGCATCGCGTCGAACGTGCGATCGACGAAGCTGGAGTGTTGACCGCTGGCCACGTGAAAGCGCTTCAGGGCGCGCGCGGCCGCGGGCGCACCGACCAGATCGGCCGCCGCGCCATCGGCCTCGTACTCGTTGGCGCGCGCCAGCACGAAGGTGTAGGCATTGAAGTAAGGCGCATACCACGCCACCAGCCGGCCGAGCAAGCGGCCGCCCCAGCCCTGCCAGCCGGCGGCCATGTCCTGGATCGTGCCCCAGGTGTGGCGCAGGCGGTAGATCCACGCGCCGAAGCGACCGTGCGAGCCCGCGAGGTGACCGTACTCGTGGGCCACGACCGCGAGCGCTTCGTCGGGCTGCAACCCTTCGAGCAGCGGCAGGCCGAGGATCAGGTGGTTGCGTGGCCAGCCGAACAGGCCGAACGCCGGCCGCTGCATGACCGCGGCGTTCATGTCGTCGTCGATCAGCACATGGTGAAAGCGTGGCCCGTTCAGGCGGCGTCGCATGTCATCGAGCGCGGCAAACAGAGCCGGGGCCTCCTCACGCGTGACCTCGCGGCCCTGCGGCTTGGGCAGGCGCGTGAACAACGCCTGCACGCACGACTTGACCAGCAGCCACAGCGGAATCGCCA
Source organism: Burkholderiaceae bacterium (assembly GCA_035543655.1). GTDB lineage: Bacteria > Pseudomonadota > Gammaproteobacteria > Burkholderiales > Burkholderiaceae_C > JAEUPI01. Next base: position 7,913 of record DATKJN010000893.1, read on the forward strand.
GCAGCAGACCGAGCTTGCCGAGCTTGAGCAGCCAAAGCCACATCGTGCCGCCCTTGAGCACCATCGCGAGCGCGACGCCCACCAGCAGCAACAAGCCCGAGGTGGCGATGCCCACCAGCAGCGCCAGAATGCCGAAGCCCAGCGCCGCCAGCAGGGCGACCTTCACCAGATACGTGCGCGGCGAGCGTGTGCTCTGCTGCTCGAGCCGCTGCACCATTGCATCGAACTGCACGGTGTCCATGCCCACTCCCTGAGAGTGCCGGTCCGTTGCCGGCCGACGCGATTGTCGCCAGCAGATCGCGCCGATGGGCGTGCATTCGTCGCGCCGGGCGTCAGGCGCCTACACTGTCGCGCCATGCAGCCGGCCTCGATCGACCTCGCGGCGAGCGTGCCGCCTTCGGTGCGTCAGGTGCAGCACCTGCGGCAGATCCTGCTGTGGCCGCTGCGCCTGGTGGCGCTGCGGCGCGGCGACGACGTGCAGCGCCGGCCGTGGGAACTGTTGGGCGCCGACACGCCGGCGAGTCCCTGGAAGCGCGTGATCGATGAATACACCGGCGCGCGCGAGCGCTTCCAGGAGCGCCACTACAACGAGTTCGTCACCTTCCTGCCCTACGTGCAGCAGTTCCTCTACGGCGAGGGCCGCGGACGCCACGGCGAAGCCTCCGAATCGTCGATGCACGTGTACCGGCGCGCCGACGTGCGCGCGGTGCGCGTGCAGCCGCGCGTGGGTTCGGCCACGTTCACGCTGCAGGTGGTGCACGCGGACCTGTATTTCTTCGAGGACGTCGACATCGTGCTGCTCAACGTCGAGGTCGCGGCCGACGACCTGCGCTTGCACGATGCGCAGGAGATCCTGTACCGCTTCGGCCGCGGCTACCCGTCGGGCTGGGACTCGGGCGGCCAGCCCTTGCATGCGATGGCCGGCGTGGAGTGGCTCGATGCCCAGGGGGCCGTGCTGGCGCGCTCCGACGCGCAGGCCCGCGACACGTTCCTGGCCTTCGTCGGCGCGCACCGCGCCGCCCGCATTGCGGCGCACTGGGAGTTCATGCTCAAGCCGCTGGTGCCCGACCACTCCGAGCTCGAAGGCTCGCTGCGCTATCGCCAGATCGAGTACTACCGCATGCCGCTGATGGCGTACCTCGCGGTCGACGATCCGCGCTCGATGGCGCGCAGCGACTTCGTGCGCCTGGGTCTGGTGACCGACGCCGGCGAGAACAACCTGCCGTTCAACGAGCAGCACCTGGCCGACTTCGAGGAGCGTCACTGCTACGACCGCTTCTGGGCCGACGTGGGTGCCGCGCCGCGCACGCGCTACATGACCTGCGGCCATGCGCTGGTCGTGGTGGGCGATGCGAGCGCCGAGTTCTACCGCTGCCGCGACCGGGGTGTGCTGGCGCAGTTTCGCCATCAGCATTTCATGCTGTTCTTGATTGCCCATGTGCAGAAGGCGTCGCTGCTGATGTTCTCCGACCGTCTGGTCGACGCGCTGAAGCGCCTCGAGGTGAGCGACCCCGAGAGCGTGCGGCAGTTCAAGCGCGCGATCCGCAGCGGCTACGCAGCCTTTCTGCGCTTCACGCATCGCTACTGGTTCCACGAGGTGTCGGAGCAGGCGCAGGTGCGGGCGCTGTTTCGCATGTGCACCACGCAGCTCGGGCTCGATCCGCTGTATGCCGAGGTCAAGGAGCGCATGCACGACATGAACGCCTATCTCGATGCCGACAGCCTGCGCCGACAGGCCAATACCGTGGTGCGGCTCACCGTGGTGACGATCTTCGGCCTGGTCGGCACGGTGACCACCGGCTTCCTCGGCATGAACCTGCTGGCCATGGCCGATACGCCGCTGGTGGTGCGCGTGATCGCGTTCGCCGTGGTGTTCGCCGGCACGGCGGCGCTGACGATGTTCACGATCGGCAAGTCCAAGCGACTGTCGGACTTTCTCGATGTGTTGTCGGAAGAGTCGCTGCCGTGGCGCACGCGGCTGGGCGCGTTGGCGCAGCTGTGGCGCGGCTCGGGGCCGCCGCGCGACGGCTGAGCGCCCTGCAGGCGATCGGTCAGGCGCGGCGGGCGTCGGATGGCAGCGTGATGCCGCGCGCCTCGAGCGCACCGGCCACGCTGCCGCGCGAGATCGATCCCACGATCACCTCGTTGCAGCCGGCCAGGCCGGCACGCACTCGATCGGTCGAGTTCAACTGCTCGGCCACCAGCACCAGCGCCGGCTTGCGCTCGCCCGGCAGGCGGCTGCTTTCGCGGACCTGGTTGCACAGGTCGATGGCATCGGTCGCCGTCAGCGCCCCTCGCGTGACGTCGACGAAGACCGCCAAGAATGGCCATGGCGCCGGCAGCGTGGGCACATCGCGCATCGTGGTCACCGCGAAACCGAAGGCCTGCAGCAGCGTGCACAACGGGCTGCTCGCCGCATCTCCCGCACAGAACACCAGCATCGCGGGCGCGTCGGACGCGAGCGCCGCGGGCTCGGTGTCGCGCTGCCGCTCGCGGCGCACCTGTGCGCGCCGGCTCGCCTTTTGCTCCGCGCGTTCCGCCTCGGGGTCGCCGAGCCACGGCACCGGTCGCACCTCGGCATCGGAGCGCACCAGGCCGTCGTCGATCGGCGCGGCGCTCGCTGCCGGCACCGCTGGCACCTCGACGTCAAGCAGGTTCAGCACGAACGGCGCCGGCTCGCCGGCGTGCGCCGCGGGCGGCGTGCCGGCGTCATGCGTCGCGCCGGGCGTGGGGCTCTTCTTCACCGATCAGATCAATCGGCAAGGGGCTTCAGGGCAGCCTCGGCCACGCGCACCCAATAACTCGCGCCGGTGGGCAGCACGCGGTCGTTGAAGTCGTAGGCCGGGTTGTGCACCATGCAGCCGCCTTGCTCGCCGACGCCGTTGCCGATGAACACGTAGCAGCCGGGCACCCGCTCGAGGAAGAACGCGAAGTCCTCGCTGCCGGTCACCGGCTCGGCATCGGCGATCAGTCCATCGGTGCCGAGCCAATCGGTGACCACGCGACGGCAGAACTCGGTGTGCGCCGGGTCGTTGAACAGCATCGGATAGCGGCGCTGGTAGTCCACCTGCGCGCTGGCGCCATACACCGCGGCCTGCGTCTGCGCGATTTCGGTGATGCGCTGTTGCAGCAGGTCGCGCACCGCAGGCTTGAACGCGCGCACGGTGAGCCGAAGCTGCGCCTCGCCGGGAATCACGTTGGGCGCATCACCGGCGTGGAACGCGCCGACCGTGACCACGCCCATGTCGAGCGGCGCCACATTGCGCGACACGATGGTCTGCAGCGCCATCACGATGCTGGAGGCGGCGACCACCGGATCGACCGACGTGTGCGGCATCGCGCCGTGGCTGCCCTTGCCGCGCACGGTGATCACGCAGCTGTCGGAGCTGGCCAGCGCCGGGCCCGGCACGGCGACGAACTTGCCTTCGGGATGCCCCGGCATGTTGTGCATGCCGTACATCGCCTCGCAGGGAAACAGCTTGAGGAATCCGTCGTCGAGCATGCGCTTGGCGCCGGCCTGGCCCTCTTCGGCGGGCTGGAACACCAGGTGCAGGTGGCCGTCGAAGCGGCGCGTCGCGGCCAGGTGCCGCGCAGCGGCCAGCAGCATTGCGGTGTGGCCGTCGTGGCCGCACGCGTGCATCTTGCCGAGCACCTTGCTCGACCACGGCCGGTTGCCGGTCTCGACGATCGGCAGTGCATCCATGTCGGCACGCAGGCCGATGTGGCGCGACGACGTGCCCACGCGCAGCGTGCCGACCACGCCGGTGCCGCCGAGCCCGCGGTGCACCTCGTAGCCCCAGCGCTGCAAGCGCTCGGCGACGAGATCGGAGGTGGCGTTCTCTTCGTAAGCCAGCTCGGGGTTGGCATGGATCTGGCGCCGGATGGCCACCATCTCGTCTTCGTGCTGGCGGATCTCGTCGAGTGCGGGCAGCGGCAGCGGGGCGTTCATGTTGTTGTCCTTGAGGGAGTGGGTATGCGGAGTTCAGCGGCTGGCTGCATCGATCGCGGCCAACGTCGCGGCATCGAGCGACAGCCGTGCGGCGCCCGCCAGTTCTTCGAACTGTGCCACCGACGTGGCGCTGGCGATCGGCGCGGTGAGGCCGGGGCGCGCCATCTGCCAGGCCAGCGCCACCTGGGCCGGCGTGGCCTTGTGCTGCGCCGCGGCGCTGTCGAGCGCGTCCAACACCTTGCGGCCGCGATCGTTGAGGTATTTCTTGACCAGGTTGCCGCCACGCACGCTCTTGGCGGCATCGGCCTCGCTGCGGTACTTGCCGGTGAGAAAACCACTGGCCAGGCCGAAGTAGTTGATGACGCCCAGCCCTTCGCGACGGCACAGCGGCTCGAGTTGCTCTTCGTAGGCCGGGCGTTCCATCAGGTTGTACAAGGGCTGCAGCGTCTCGTAGCGCGGCAGCTTCAGCCGTGCGCTGGTCTGCAATGCCTCCTCGAGCCGCTCGGCCGTGTAGTTGCTGGCCCCGATGGCGCGCACCTTGCCTTCGCGCATCAGATCGGCATAGGTCGAGAGCGTGTCCTCCAGCGGCGTCTTCGGGTCGTCCTGGTGCGACTGGTACAGATCGATGTGGTCGGTCTGCAGGCGGCGCAGCGAATCATTCACTGACTGGCGGATGTAGCGCGGCGCCAGGCCGACCTTGCCGTCGCCCATGTCCATGCCGACCTTGGTGGCCAGCACGATGCGGTTGCGCTTGCCGCTTTGCTTGAGCCAGCGGCCGATGACCGTTTCGCTCTCGCCGCCGCTGTGGCCCTTGGCCCAACGTGAATACACGTCGGCGGTGTCCACCAGGTTGCAGCCGGCATCGACAAAGGCGTCGAGCAGCTTGAACGAGGTGGCTTCGTCGGCGGTCCAGCCGAACACGTTGCCGCCGAAAGCGAGCGGTGCGACCGTGAGACCGCTGCGGCCGAGCGGGCGTTGCTGCATGGGCATGCTCCCCGACGGCCCCTGGGAGGGCCGCGAGGGAGCATGGTATCCGCCTGCTGCGGGCTACAGGGAACGCAGGAAATTGAACAGATCCTGCTGCTGGACGTCCTGCAGGTTGAAGAAGCGTTGGGTCACCGCGTTGGCCTCCGAGCCGTCGCTGGCGTGCTCGCGGATCGCCTGCTTCAGGTCCGACGTGCGGCCGTCGTGCAGGAAGAACAGCCGCTGCCCCAGTCCCCACAGCGGCGCGGTGCGGAACTCGCGCCCGCCGGCCTGTCCTTGCTGAATGCCGTCGGCCAGGCCGCGGCCCATGTCGTGCAGCAACAGGTCGGAGAACAGGTTGGCGGTCTGGTAGCGCATCGAGGCCACGCTGGCGTTGTAGGTCTTCATGCTCGGCGTGTGGCACAGCGCGCAGCCGGTGCTCGCGAACAGGCCCTTGCCGCGCGTGATCGACTCGGTGCCGCCCGGCTGCGCGGCCGAAGGCGTGGGCGGTGCCAGGAAGCGCATGAACAGCGTGAACAGGTCGATCGAGCTCAACACACCCGGTGCGATGCCATCGAGCGTGGAGTCGCTGTTGGGCAGCATCGCGGGGTTGCAGGTCTCGGTCTCGTCGCCGCGCTCGGTCGGGAACATGCCGTTGGTGATGCCCATCTCCACGTTGTAGGCCTCGCCGGAGAAGATCAGCAGCGACTTGTTCTGCGCCTTCCAACCGAAGCGGCCGGCGGTGCCGTCGTTGCCGTTGCGGTTGACCTGGCCCGAGATCGCGTTGGCGTTGAGCAGGAAGTTGGGCCGCCCGCGGATGCCGAGGCTGCGCTTGGCTTCGGCCTGTGCGGCCTGGTTCTTGAAGATCTCGCTGTCGGGGATGGCCTCGATCAGCCCGGCGCCAAACACCGGCGTGGGGATGCGGAACACCACGTTGCGGTTGGCCAGCTGGCCCACGAAGTCCGGCTGCGCCAGCCTGCAGCTGCCCGCGCCTTCGCCGCCGGCGATGGTGAACAGCGCATGCACGCCGCCGTCGGGTGAGCCGTCGGCATTGCGCACGAAGCGCGCCTCGCGCACGGGGCCGTTGGCGGTGATGAACGGCGGCACCCGGTTCGTCATGCCATGCTTGTTGGCGAAGGCCACCTGCGGGTTCACCGCCGGGCTGGTGCCGCCGATCGCCGGCTGCGAGTGGCAGCCGCCGCAACCGTCGAGGTTCATCGTCGGCCCCAGGCCTTCTTCGATCTCCTCGGCTTCGTTGAAGTCGACCTTGCCGGCGTTGAACGCCGCGAGTTGTGGCGGCGTCAGGCCGCGCAGCGGCAGGCCGGCGCTGTCATTGCCGGCGCGTGGGCCCGGGTCGCGCGCGCTCGACGGCCGGATCGTCAGCGCACTCGACGTGCTGTCGGTCGCGCTGCGTTCGAATGCGGCCACGGTCTCGCGCACCGCATTGGCGGTCTCGGCCGCCGGGTTGGCGGCGGTGTCGTTGCGGGCGCTGGTGGGCGCTGCGTCGCTGGCTGCAGCGGGCGTGTCGCTGTCGGATCCGCCGTTGCAGGCCATCAGACCCGCTCCGGCTACCAAGGCAAAGATCAAGGGTCTCACGGGCTCCTCCTTTGAAACTCTGGGCAGCGCGAACCTACGCTTCGCCTCCTGGCTGCAAGCGAGCAATCGCTTGTGTTGGTAAGCATCGCGTTCGAGAGTGTGAAAAGTCGTATGGAGCGCTTACAAGCCGTGACCAAGCTGACCGCTAGTCTTTGCAAGGGTGACGTAACGCTTCGGTGGAATCGCGGGCCTCCGCGCAAATGAATCGATCGCCCATTTGCTCGAGGCAAGCGTGTGCATCGCCGAGTTGCGCACGCAGTTGCGGCAAGATTGCGGCCCCATCGGAGAGCCAACGCCATGCAGGAACATCCGCCGTTTCGCGCCGACCAAGTCGGCAGCCTGTTGCGTCCCGCCGCGCTCGCACAACTGCGTGTGCGTCACAAACAAGGCGAGGTCGATGCGGCGACGCTGCGTCGCGCCGAAGACGACGCGGTGCGCGAGGCGGTGCGCCAACAGGAGGCGATCGGCCTGCAATCGGTGACCGATGGCGAGTTCCGCCGCGACTGGTGGCATCTGGACTTCATGTCGCAGCTCGACGGCGTGACGCTGAAGCACAACGCCGGCGAAAAGTTCAAGGTGGCGGGTCAGGAGCAACCGCCGATCGCCACCGTGACGGGTCGCATCGCCTGCTCGCGGCCGATCATGGTGGAGGACTTCAAGTTCCTGAAGTCCACGACGACACGCAGCGCGAAGATGACGATCCCGTCGCCTTCGATGCTGCACTTGCGCGGCGGACGTGCATCGATCGACAAGGTGGTGTATCCGGATCTCGAGCAGTTCTGGTCCGACGTGGCAGCCGCGTACCGCGATGCGATCGGTCATCTGGGCGATGCCGGCTGCCGCTACCTGCAACTCGATGACATCACGTTTGCGTACCTGTGCGATCCGAAGATCCAGCAGAACTGCCGCAACAACGGCGACGACCCGGTCGCGCTGCCGCGCCGCTACGCCGACACGATCAACGCGGCGCTGGCGGGCAAGCCGTCGGACATGACGGTGACGATCCACACCTGCCGCGGCAACTTCAAGAGCGCGTGGGTGGCCGAAGGCGGCTACGACCCGGTCGTGGAGGCGATGTTCTCGACCAACGTCGACGGCTACTTCATGGAGTTCGACAGTTCGCGCGCGGGGGGCTTCGAGCCGCTGCGCATCCTGCCGCGCGGCAAGAAGGTGGTGCTGGGCCTGGTGACCACCAAGGTCGGCGATCTCGAGAGCAAGGACGACCTCAAGCGCCGCATCGACGAGGCGTCGAAGTTCGTGCCGCTGGAAAACCTGTGCCTGTCACCGCAATGCGGTTTTTCCAGCACGCATCATGGCAACGACCTGTCGCAGGGCGACCAATGGCGCAAGCTCGAGCGTGTGGTCGAGGTCGCGGCCGAGGTGTGGGGATGATCGGCGGATAGGTCGCGCGCTGCAGGCGCTGTCGCCGCTTTCAGCGTGTCGACGCGCGCTTCAGTTCGAGCTGTGCGAACGCGTGCTCGCGGTACGGCAGCGCGCCGATGTCGACGGTGCGCTGGAACATGCGGCGCGCGCCGTCGGTATCGCCCGCCAGCAGCAGGCGCTGGCCGACATAGAACCACGCCTCCGACAGGTTGAGCCGCTCCATCTGCTTGTCCTTGCGCGCCGCGCGCAGCATGTCGTCCTGGCTGATGCGGCCGGCGAGGTGGTGCACGACGGCGCCCGGCCAGCGTTCGACATCGGTCTGCTCGACGAACGGCGCGATCGCGACACGGCCTTTGCCGCCGTTGCGCTCGGCCGAAAGGTACAGCCAGATCAGCGCGAAGTCGCGGTCCTCGCCGCTCGACTCCTGCGCTGCCTCGCGGAACGACGCTTCGGCGTGGGCGTATTGGCCCTGGTAGTACTGCGCGTTGCCCAGGCCCTTGGTGACGAAGCTCTTGGTCGCCGGCTCCTGCGCGCTCTTCATCGCCGCCACCGCTTCGTCGGCGCGGCCGAGCGACAGCAGCGC